>JBGOTH010000177.1:0-6358 GCA_041476345.1 Methylomirabilia bacterium | reverse complement strand
GCGCTTCCGCGCGTCCGGCAGCCGAAGCCCCCGTACCGGGAGCCCGGCGCCGGCCGCCCCACCAAGCGCGAGCGGCGCGAAATCGATCGTCTGCGCGGCGAGTGACTAGCTGATCGGGACGGTCAGCTTGTCGCCGGGATTGATCGGGAACACCTGCGTCGGCGTTTGTCCGAGGTGCTGCATGTACTCCTGCGGGGTGCCCTTCAACACCGGGATCGTCCCGTAGTGGATCGGAATCGCGTAGCGCGGCTTCAGCATGGTGCGCGTGGCGTACGCGGCGTCCTGCGGGTCCATCACGAAGTGGCCGCCGATCGGAATCATGATCAGGTCGGGCCGGTAGTACTTGCCGATGAGGCGCATGTCACCGAAGAGGCCGGTGTCGCCCATGTGATAGAGACGGAACCCGTTCTCGAACTCGACGATGAAGCCGCACGGCTCGCCGCCGGGGAGCGTGGTCGATTTCTTCGTGGCCGCGTCGGTGACCGTGACCTCCGACGAGTGCTCCGCGCGCACCTGGGTGATGGTGATACCCGGCCCGAAGGGGGTCACGCGCCCGCCCTTGCCGAATCGCACGGCTTTGTCGCCGGGGACCCATCCGAGATCCACCATCGTGGAGATCAGTCCCGCGGGACCGAGCACGGTGGCCCCCGTCATCTTCTGCAGCGCCGCCACGTCACCGACGTGATCGCCGTGGCCGTGCGTGACGAGGATGGCGTCGACCTTGCCGAGCTTCGACAGATCCTTCCACTCGGCGGGCGTCTTCGGGTTCTGCGTGAGGAACGGATCGATCACGATGACCTTGCCCCCGGGACTCGTGAGGCGTACCGCGGCCTGCCCGAGCCAGAGGACCTCGATCTTGCCGGCCATGGTGACTGTCGGAGCCGGGCCCGTCGCGGTGGCGCACGCGCCCACGGCGAGGGCCAGCGTCAGGCAGAGGGCCCCGCCGAGCTTCATGAACGTTCTGCGCTGCGTTTCCATGGGATGATCCTCCTCCACAGTTGACGGCGCGTCACCTTACCACGCGTCAGATGAGAGGGGACGGCATGACCACCGAGCGTTACGACTTCGCCGCGATCGTCGAGGGACTCAACCGCTACCTGCGCCTGCGCTCGATCCCCATCGGGATGAAGCTCTTCGAGACCGTCGAGGAGATGGAGGCGATTCCGAAGATCCGTCGGCCGCGCGTCAAGCACACCACGGATCAGATCGTCGCCCAGGCCCGCCAGCTCGGCTGGACGGTCGGCGTGACGATGGACAATCTCGTCGGCGCGCAATGCGGGGCCGTCATCGGTCTGCACCCCCAGAACGATGAGTGGCTCTCCGGCTCGCGCATGGCGGGGGTGTGGTTCAAGAGCCAGGAGGACGCGAGCCTGCATCAGCATGCGATGGATTGCGTGCCCCACGGCCGCTATCACGCGATGGCCGTGTCGCCGCTCACGTCAGGGCGGCTCGATCCGCCCGACATCTGTCTGATCTACGGAACGCCGGGTCAGATGATCCTCTTCATCAACGGCCTCCAGTGGACCGGCTACAAGAAGCTCAGCTTCACGTCCGTCGGGGAATCCGCGTGCGCGGACTCGTGGGGCAAGGCGCTCAAGACCGGCGAGCCGGCGCTGACGATCCCGTGCTACGCCGAGCGCCGCTACGGAGGCGTCGCCGATGACGAGCTCCTGATGGCGATACCCCCAAGCTTCTTGGCCAAGGTAGTGGAAGGCCTCGCGGCTCTCGACAAGAACGGCCTTCGTTACCCGATCCCGCCCTTCGGCATCCAGTCGGATGCCGGCGCCGGTCTCGCCGTCAGTTACGCAGACAAGGAAAAGCCGGCGAAAACGACGTAACGCCGGACATCATGGTAGTGTTCACGCGTTGTTCGCGCCTGGGGTCCAGGGAAGGCGGTGAGAGACCGCCGCGACCCCGTCACTGTAATCGGGGACGAAACCCGCGAACGCCACTGGCCAACGTTGTCGGGCCGGGAAGGCGCGGGGAGTAGGACGATCCGAGAGTCAGGAGACCTGCCCGGGCGCGTATCTTGACCCCGTCTTCGTGGGAGGACCCGGGGATGTCATCGCTGTTCATTCTCGGCGGCGCGCGCAGTGGCAAGAGCCGCCACGCGATCGCCGCCCAGCCCGTCCGCGGGCGTGTCACTTTCATCGCCACCGCCCAGCCTGGTGACGGCGATATGGCGGCGCGCATCGCGCGCCATCGTGCCGAGCGTCCCGCGCACTGGACGACGATCGAGGAGTTCTTCGACGTGACGCCGCGCCTCGTGGAGCTGCGCTCGGTCGACGCCGCGATCGTGGACTGCGTCACCGTGTGGGTCGCGAATCTCATGCTGCGCGGTGACACGGAAGACGCGATCGTCGCCGCCGCCGAGCAGCTCGGGAAAACGCTGCCGTGCTGCGCCTTCGACGTGACACTCGTCTCGAATGAAGTCGGCGCGGGCGTGCACCCCGAGACGGATCTCGGCCTGCGCTTCCGCGATGTGCTCGGCATCGTGAACCAGCGACTCGCCGCGGCCTCCGACCGTGTCGTGCTGATGGTCGCGGGCCTGCCGCTCACCCTCAAAGCGCCCGCGGGGGACCATGGCCAACCTGTCCAGGCTCCTTGAATCGATCGCGGCGCCCGATGACGGGTTTGCCGTCGCCGCGCGTGCACATCTCGACACGCTGACCAAGCCGCCCGGTAGCCTCGGCCGGCTCGAGGATCTCGCGGCACAGCTTGCGGCGCTGCGCGGGGGCCCGCCCCGCGTGGAAGCGCCGGTCGTGTTCGTCTTCGCGGGCGATCACGGCGTGGTGGCGGAGGGCGTCAGCGCTTATCCGCAGTCCGTGACCGCGCAGATGATCGAGAATTTCCTGACGGGCGGTGCCGCCATCAACGTCCTCGCGCGTCAGGCGGGCGCGCGCGTCGTGGTGGCTGACTTCGGCGTCGCCGAGGCGCTTCCGAAGAGAGCGGGCCTGATCGATTGCAAGATCGCGAAGGGAACGGCGAACATGGCCGTCGGGCCTGCGATGTCACGCGAGCAAGCCGTCGCGGCGCTCGAGGCCGGCGCGGCGCTGGCGGACGACGCGTACGCGGCCGGCGCCGATCTCTTCGCCACCGGCGAGATGGGCATCGGCAACACGACGGCGGCCAGCGCGATCACCGCCATGGTCACGGGTGCCGCGCCCGAGCGCGTGACGGGGCGAGGCACCGGCGTCGACGAGAACACGTGGCGGCGCAAGATCGACGTCGTGCGGCGCGCGCTGGACGTCAATCGTCCCGACGCGCGCGACGGAGTCGCGGTTCTCGCCGCGGTCGGTGGATTCGAGATCGCGGGGCTGGTCGGCGTCATCCTCGCGGGCGCCGCGCGGCGCGTCCCCGTCGCGGTGGACGGCTTCATCGCGACGAGCGCCGCGTTGATCGCTCTCACTCTCGCGCCCGCCGCGCGGCACGCGCTGTTCGCCGCGCATCGCTCGGCGGAGCCGGGTCACGCCGTGGCGCTCGCGCACCTCGGGCTTGCGCCGTACCTGGAGCTCGGGATGCGGTTGGGCGAGGGCACCGGTGCCGCCCTCTTCATCCATCTCGCGCGCGCGGCCGCGCGCATCTACGGTGAGATGGCCACGTTCAAGTCCGCCGGCGTCGACGGTCCCAAGGGCTCGTGAGCCGCGCCATCGTCGTCACGGGCGCCGCGAGCAGTGTCGGCAAGACCACCGTCACGCTCGGCCTCATGGCTGCGCTGCGCCGTCGGGGATTGACCGTGCAGGGCTTCAAGATCGGCCCGGACTTCATCGACCCCGCGTTCCACGCACTCGTCACGGGCCGCCCTTCGTACACGCTCGATGGATGGATGTGCGGCCGCGACGCGGTACGCACGACGGTGGCGCGTCACGGCCGCGACGCGGACGTCGTCGTGATCGAAGGGATGATGGGCTGCTTCGACGGGATCGACGGCGTGAGCGAGGAGGGCTCGACCGCGCAAGTCGCGAAGTGGCTCGGGGCCCCCGTCGTGCTCGTCGTCGACGCGAAAGCGTCGTCGCGAAGCGTGGCGGCGGTCGCGTTGGGCTTCGAGCAGTTCGACCCCGACCTGAATGTGGCCGGCGTCATCGCGAACAACGTTGGGAGCCCAGTGCATTGCCGCTGGGTGCTCGACGCGATCACGAGTCGCTGTCGCACCGCCGCGCTGGGCGCCTTGCCCCGGGACGCGGCGTTCACGATGCCCGAGCGTCATTTAGGTTTGGTCACGGCCGCGGAGGGCCTGCTGACAGAAGAGCGACAGGACGCCCTCGCCGAGGCTGTGGAGAAGTCAGTTGATCTGGATCGCGTCCTGTCTCTCGCTCGTGATTTGAACCTGCGACCCTGTGGCGACGGCGCTCGGGCTGCCGTCCCGAGCGCCGTCGCAACGCCGCCGCGTGTTCGCATCGGCGTTGCGAGAGACATCGCGTTCCAGTTCTATTACGAGGAAAACTTCGCGCGGCTGCGCGCGGCCGGCGCCGAGCTCGTGTTCTGGAGCCCCGAGACCGACAGCGCGATTCCCGACGTCGATGGTCTCTACTTCGGCGGCGGGTATCCGGAGCTGCGGGCGCAAGCGTTGTCGGCGAACGTCGGCGTTCGCACGGCGGTGAAGAAGTTCGCCGAGGCGGGCGGCGCGGTGTACGCCGAGTGCGGCGGGCTCATGTACCTCGCGGATGCCCTCGAGGATCTCGAGGGGAACGTCCACGAGATGGTCGGCCTTCTGCCCGCGACCGTGCGGATGCGGCCGCGCCGTCTCAGCCTCGGCTACATGACGGTGACGACGGCGGCGCCGTCGCTGCTCGGGCCCGCGGGCACGATCGCCCGAGGCCACGAGTTCCACTACTCCACGCTCGAGCCCGTGCCGGCCGCCGTACCGCGCGCGTACGGCCTCACCGACACTCGCGGCGGATCGCGTGCCGAGGGCTATCAGATCGGCAACGCGCTCCTGAGCTACGTCCACCTGCACTTCGGCTCGAACGGCGCTCTCGCCCCGGCGCTGGTCGAGGCGTGCGCGAGGAGTCGGCCGTGATCCGGCGGGCGCTTCTCGCCGTCGCGCTGCTGTCGCTCGCGACCGATGCCGTCGCGTATACGGTTCGGGACATGCAGGGACGCGAGGTCGTCCTCGCGGGGCCGCCGCAACGCATCGTCTCGCTCGTGCCGAGCGTCACCGAGATGATCTTCGCGCTCGGAGGAGCCGATCGCCTGGTCGGGCGCACCGACTTTTGCGACTACCCGCCGGCCGCGCGCGCGAAGACCAGCGTGGGCGGCATGATCGACCCGAGCCTCGAGACGATCGTGGCGCTCAAGCCGGATCTCGTGATCGTCACCAGCTCCGGCAATCGCGAGGAGACGTTCAAGCAGATCATCCGGCTGCACATCCCGGTGTACCAGGTGGCCGCCGATCGCGTCGCTGACGTGAAGGACGTCGCGCGTCGCGTCGGGGCCCTCACGGGGCGCGACGCCGCCGTGCCGCCGTTGCTCGACACGATCGACCGGCGCGTGGCCGCGGTGCGGGATGCGGTGAAGCCCTTCGGGCGCCCCCGCGTCCTCTACGTGCTCTGGCCCGATCCGCTCATCGTCCCCGGCAAGAGCGTGCTGGTGACGGAGCTCATCGAGATCGCGGGCGGCGACAGCATCACGGCCGCCGACGCGGACGAGTATCCGCGCTACAGCATGGAGGCGGCCGTCGCGAAGGCGCCCGAGGTCATCGTGCTCGCGAATCACGGCAACGGCATCGGCCCGATCGCACTGGAGCGGTGGAAGCGGCTCACGAGCCTGCCGGCTCTCAAGGCGGGGCGCGTCCACTCGGTCGACGGCAATCTCATGCATCGCTACGGCCCGCGGTTCCTCGACGGTCTCGAGCAGCTCGCGCGCGCGATCCACCCCGAGGCGTTTCGATGAGCCCGGCGCGGCGGCTCACGCTGGCTCTGCTCTCGCTCACGGGAATCCTGCTCGGGGTGGCGGTGATCGCGCTGTTCGTCGGCAGCGCGCGTGTCGCGCCGGGTGACGTGTTCGCGGTGCTCATCGGGCGGGGGAGTGCCGACTCCGTCGCCTCCGTCGTGACGCTGAACCTGCGTCTGCCACGGATCCTGGTGGCCGCGCTGGCGGGCGGCGGCCTCGCGGTGGCCGGGGTGGGGTTCCAGGCGTTGACGCGGAACCCGCTCGCGGAACCGTCGATCCTCGGCGTCTCCGCCGGTGCTGCGTTCGGGGTGGTGCTCGCGCAGATCTTCGGCCTCGGGTTCACGCTCCTCGCGGCGCTCGGGCTCGCGGCCTTCGCGTTCGCCGGCGCGCTGCTCGCCGCTGGCGCGGTGTACCTGATCGCCTCGGCCGGCGCGGGGCTCTCGATCCAGACGCTGCTCCTCTCCGG
>JBGOTH010000176.1:0-6390 GCA_041476345.1 Methylomirabilia bacterium | reverse complement strand
CGCGTGTGCTCGCCCAGCGTCGGCGCCGTGCGGCGCAGACTGAAGTCGTACGCGCTGCTCTTCACCGGCAGCTTCGGCAACTTCCCCGTCTTGCCGCCGGGGAGCGGCGTCTCGATGAACTGTTTCGAGGCGTTGAGATGATGCTCGTCCACGAGCTGGTCGGGCCGGCGCAGCGGCGCGAACGGGATGCGCGCGCGCTCCAGCCGCTCTGAAAGCTCGGCGATCGGGTAGCGCCGCATCTCTTCGGCGATGCGCTTCGGCAGCCAGCCGCGCGCGGCCACGCGCTTGGCGTTGTCGTTCAGGGTCTCGTCGGCGAAGAGATCGTTCAGTGAGAACTCCTTGCAGAAGCGCTCCCAGTGCCCGTTCGACGTGATGCCGACGAAGATCTGCTCGTCGTCCGCGGTGGTGAAGAACTGGTAGATGCCCCAGCCCATGCGCGTGCCCTGCTTCATCTCCGGCAACGGAATCGACGGCTCGCCCGTCGCGTAGTGCTGCGCGATCCACTGGCCGACCCAGAAGACGGTCGTCTCGTAGAGCCCGGACGTGATCTTCTGGCCGACACCCGTTCGGTCGCGCTGCCGCAGCGCCGCGAGCACGGCGACGATGCCGTAGGTGGCGGCGCCGACGTCCACGATCGACGCCCCGGCACGCGTGGGTTGCCCCTTCGGCCCCGTCATGAACGAGAGCCCCGCGGCTGCCTGCGCCAGCTCGTCGAGGAACGGCCGCGCTTCCGACGGCCCCGGCAGAAACCCTTTGATCGCGAGATAGATGAGGCGTGGGTTCGCCTTCGACAGCACGTCGTAGCCGAGCCCCATGCTCTCCACCGCGCCGTACGCGAAGTTGTCGATGACGACGTCGGTCTTTTCCACGAGACGCAGGAAGAGCGCGCGTCCGTCAACCGAGCCCTTCAGATCGATGGCGATGCTGCGCTTGTTGCGGTTCAGGAAATGGAAGAGCGCCGACGAGCCGGCCGGGAGCGCGCGCGACGAATCGCCATCCCCCGCGCGCTCGACCTTGATGACGTCGGCGCCGAGATCCGCGAGCAGCAGCCCTGCCGACGGCCCCGCGATGATGTGTCCGAGCTCGAGCACGCGCAGTCCGTCGAGCGGCAGCGATTGGGGCATAGGCCATACTATGCGCGATGTCTCGCCCCCGCGGAATGCTCCTCGTGGCCGGCGCGGCCGTGTGCTGGAGCAGCGGGGGGCTCATCGCCCGCCTCGTGACGACCGACGCGTGGACCACGACGCTGTGGCGGTGCGTGTTCTCCGCCGCGTTCCTGATCGCCGTCGTCGCGATCGTCCGGCGCCAGGGCGTTATCGCGCAGTGG
The DNA here is from genome assembly GCA_041476345.1 of Methylomirabilia bacterium. GTDB lineage: Bacteria > Methylomirabilota > Methylomirabilia > Rokubacteriales > CSP1-6 > VGLJ01. The sequence goes on along the minus strand of JBGOTH010000176.1, from coordinate 5,063 downwards.
CGCTCGATCGGCTGGCCCGGCTTCGGTGTCGCCGCGTGCATGGCGACCGCCTCCACGTGCTTCATCCTCTCGCTGTCGCATACGTCGGTCGCGAACACACTGATCCTCATGAGCGTCGGGCCGTGGGTGGCGGGACTCCTCGGCTGGCTCGTGCTCGGCGAGCGCGTCCGGCCGCGGACGTGGCTCACCATGGGCATCGCGCTCGGCGGCGTGGTGGTGATCGTGTCGGGGTCCTACGGCGCGGGCCGTCTGACCGGTGACGTCCTCGCCATCGCGATGGCCGGCGCGTTCGCGATGGCAACCGTGCTCGTGCGCCGCCATCCGGAGATCCAGATGACGCCGGCCGCGAGCCTCGGTGCGGTGCTCGCCGGTCTCGCCGTGCTGCCGATCGCGAGCCCGCTGGCGGCCTCGTCCCGTGACGTCGCCCTCCTCGCGCTCTTCGGCATCGGCCAGTTCGGCGTCGGATTCCTGATGTTCACCGCCGGGGCCCGCCTCCTCCCCGTGGCCGAGACGTCTCTCATCGGGATGCTCGAGATCGTGCTGGGACCGCTGTGGGTGTGGCTGGTGGTGGGCGAGGAGATCGGCGTCAGGTCGATCGTCGGCGGGCTGGTGATCGTGAGCGCTCTGGTCACTCACACGGCGCTTGAGTATGGAACTGTGGACGGTGACACGCGAGCGGCCGCCCCCTAGAATGATCCCCATGGGAACTTTTAACGTCGAGATCGAGATCCTCGCGTCGGACGAACATGCCTCCGAACATCACGCCGCGTTGGTGGATACCGGGGCGTCCTATCTCTCCCTGCCTCGAACGGTGCTCCAGCGGCTCGGGTATCGCTCGCTCGATACCCAGCGCGTCGTCTTCGCGACCGGGCAGTCCGCCGTGTGGCACGTGACGGAGGTGAAGGTCCGCCTCCAGGGACGCGAGCGCACGGTGATCGCGTTCCTGGCCGACGAGGCCGCACCGACGCTGATCGGCGCGCAGACGCTCGAGAGCTTCGGCCTCGGCGTCGATCCGCTCGCGCGGCGGCTCATTCCGGTCGACGCGTATCTCGCGGAATCGACCGTCGTCGCTACTTCGGCACGAGGCTCTTGAACTTCGGCATCACCTCGCGCGCGAGCAGCTCCATCGAGTAGCGCCAGGCCTTCGGGTTGTCGACGTAGTCGAAGCAGAACAGCAGCAGCGTCCCGAAGCCGCCGACCTCTTCGTAAATCTGGTCCAGCCGGTCCGTCACCGTGGCCGGCGAGCCCACGAGCCAGTTGTGCTTCGCGCAGTATTCCGGGGTGACGTCGGAGTCCGGCACGTCCGGCTTGTGCTTCAGGAACTCGGTGAACTGGAAGTTCGCAAGCAGCGGCAGGAAGTATTCCCGCATCTGACGGCCCATCATGCCGCCGGCGGAGAGACGCATCGCCTCCGCATCGGTGTCGGCAATGAAGACCTCGCGCACGAGGCGCCAGTCCGCGCGCTTCGGCGTGCGGCCGCTGCGCGCCGCCCCCTGCTCCACGGATTCCCAGTGGCTCGCGACGTACGCGGGATTCAGGTTCAGGCTCATCGGCCAGAAGCCGCGCTCGCCGGCGAGCTTCAGCGTGTCGGAGCCCTTGCTGACGCCCGCCACGGCGATCGGCGGATGCGGCTTCTGGAACGGCGTGATGTGCGGCTTGAGCGTGTCGAGCATCGTGCCGGTCTTCGTCACGTGCCAGTACTTGCCCTTGTGGTCGAACTCGGCCTCGTCGCCCCAGAGCCGCAAGATGATGTCGAGTGCCTCGCGCGTCATCTCGCGATGCTGGCCGGCGGTGCCGTCCACGTTGAACAGCGCCCAGTCGCTCGGCAGCCCGCTCGCCGCCACGCCAAAGTTCAGCCGGCCTTGCGCGAGGTGATCGAGCATCGCGACGCGGTTCGCGAGCTCGGCGGGATGGTGATACGGCAGGAGGAATCCGCCCGGACCGATGCGCATGCGCTCCGTCTGCAACAGCGCTTGCGCGACGAGGAGATCCGGTGACGGGTGCGGCTCCCACGGCGCCGTGTGGTGCTCGCCGATCCACGCTTCGCTGAAGCCGAGCTCGTCGGCCCAGCGGAGCTGCTGGAGATCCCACTGGTGACCGTCGTACAGGCTGCGCTCGGGCGGGTGCGACGGCATGGTGAAGAGTCCGTAGTCCATGGGCGTTTCCTACCAGCCGGTGCTCACGTCACGCATAGACGTCTTCGGTGACCTGCTCCGGCCCCGGGTACGGCGCGGCCAGCGCGAACGCGACGCCTTTTTCGATCTCCGTCTTCACGTCGCTCAGGATGCGGTCGAACGTGTCACCGTCGACGAGCTTCTGCTGCGCGAGCCGCGTGGCCAGCGTCTGGAGCGGATCGCGCTTCGTCATCCACTCCTTCTCTTCGTCGCGCGTGCGGTACTCGCGATTCACGTCGCCGACGTGGTGGCCGTAGTACCGGTACGTCTTGGCCTCGAGGAAGGCCGGCCCCTCGCCGCGGCGCGCGCGCTCGACCAGCCGCTTCATCGTGGAGAAGACGGCCTGCACGTCCTGGCCGTCGACGCTCTCCGCGTGGATGCCCACGGCGCGGGGACGGGAGAGGATCTCGCCCGCGATGGTCTCGCTGCCCGGCGTGTACTCGCCGTAGAGGTTGTTCTCGCAGACGTAGATGACCGGCAGCTTCCAGAGCGACGCCATGTTCATCGTCTCGTACAGCAGGCCCTGGCCGAGCGCGCCGTCGCCGAAGAAGCACACCGCGACCTGGTCGGTGCCGCGCATCTTCGCCGAGAGCGCGGCGCCCGTGGCAATGCCCGCGGAGCCGCCGACGATGGCATTGGCGCCGAGGTTGCCGGTGTCCTGATCGGCGATGTGCATTGAGCCACCCTTGCCGCGGCAGTACCCCGCCTCTTTGCCGAGCAGCTCCGCGAACATCCGGTCAACCGTCGCGCCCTTGGCGAGGCAGTGGCCGTGGCCGCGGTGCGTGCTGGTGATCACGTCGTCGCGACGCAGCGCCTCGCACACGCCGACGGCCACCGCTTCCTCTCCCACGTAGAGGTGCGCCAGCCCCGGCATCTTCGCGCCCTTGTAGAGCTCGTTCACCTGCTCTTCGAAGGCGCGGATCTTCGCCATCTGGCGATACATGTGGAGGTTCTGCTCGAGATCCAGCCGCGGGTCGGTCGCCGGTGTCGTCATAGCCAGACTGTATCAAACTAAACACAATTGACGGACATGGGCCGTCAAGGTTCAAGCGACGCGACAGCGCTACTGCCCTTGACTACAATTCAGCTATGGGACTCACGTACGTCGATGGGGTGGTTCGCGGCACTTCTCGCAAATCGCGCCGGGTTCGATTCATGGTCGACAGCGGCGCGAAGTACAGCCTGTTGCCACGTGCGGCATGGCGCGCAATCGGCTTGCAGCCCAAGCGACATATGAGCTTCGTCCTCGCCGACGGCACCGTGATCGAGCGCGACGTCTCCGAATGTCACATCACGCTGCCACAGGGCGACGGGCACACGCCAGTGATTCTCGGCGAAGCCGGCGACGAGGCGCTGCTCGGTGTCGTAACCCTCGAGATGCTCGGGTTCGTGCTGAACCCGTTCAACCGTACCGTCCAACCCGCCCGTCTCCTCCCGGCCTAGGAAACCGTCAGATGGCGCTCGACGTGCCGTTCCTCAGATCGGACACGCCCGGTGTCGCCAATGTGCTCCACTTCAACAACGCGGGCGCGGCCTTGCCGCCGCGTCCGGTCCTCGACGCGGTCGTGAGCCACCTGGCGCGCGAGGCCGCCATCGGCGGTTACGAAGCGGCGGCCGAAGCGGCCGATCGCATCACGGATGTCTACGACGCGGTCGCCACGCTGATCGGCGCGCGCCCGGACGAGATCGCGTTCGTGGAGAACGCCACGCGCGCCTGGGACATGGCGTTCTACTCGATTCCGTTCCAGGCGGGCGACCGCGTGGTCACCGCACGGGCCGAGTACCTGTCGAACTACCTCGCGTTCCTGCAGATGAAGGCGCGCGCGGGGATCGAGATCGACGTGGTCGACAGCGACGCGTCCGGGCAGCTCGACCTCGCCGCGCTCGAGCGCACGATCGGTCCGCGCACGAAGCTGATCGCGATTACGCACGTGCCCGGGAGAGGAGGTCTCGTCAATCCGGCGGCGGAGGTGGGGCGCATCGCCGCGCGCCGCGGCATCCTGTATCTGCTCGATGCCTGCCAGTCGGTCGGCCAGCTCGCGGTCGATGTACGGCAGATCGGCTGTCACATGCTCTCGGCTACGGGCCGCAAGTATCTGCGCGGGCCCCGTGGCACGGGCTTCCTCTACGTGCGGCGCGACACCATCGAGAGGCTCGAGCCGCCGTTCATCGATCTCCACGCCGCGGAATGGATCGGCGACACCTACGTCGTGCGTGGCGACGCACGCCGGTTCGAAAACTGGGAGCGATTCGTCGCCGGCCAGATCGGCCTGGGCGTGGCCGCCCGCTACGCGATGCGAGTAGGCATCGACGCCATCGAAGCGCGGGTCAAAGCGCTCGGTGTGCTGCTGCGACGCGAGCTCGCGACGCGACCCGGCGTGAGCGTGCACGATCGCGGAATGGAGCAGTGCGGGATCGTCTCCTTCGTCAAGGACGGCGAAGCGGCAGGCAAGACGCGCGACCGGCTGCGCGCGATGAACATCAACGTCCACGAGGCCCGCTTGTCGCGGCTCGATCCGCCCGCGCGCGGAGTCGACGCTCTCGTCCGCGCGAGCCTGCACTATTACAATGACGAGTCCGAGGTGGAGCGCTTCGTTCAAGCGGTGGCGGGTTAGACTCCCTCGATACGATCGGGAAGCGCGCCACCGCGCGCTGAGTGCGGCCCGAATTTGCTACGAGCACGCTCATCCGCGCATCAGACCGTTTCGTATGTAAGAATCGCGGCTGGAGGTGGCCATGCTAGAGGGGAAAACACGCATCCCGCCGGTCGACGTCGAGACGCTTCCGGACGACCTGCGCGAAACGCTCGAGGAACAGGAGAAGCTCCGGGGCGCGCCGCTCTATCCCTACCTTTTCTACGCGCGCAACCCGGCGTACTTCCGCGCCGCG
>JBGOTH010000175.1:0-6399 GCA_041476345.1 Methylomirabilia bacterium | reverse complement strand
GGATCCGGATGGTGGCGAAGTCCGGCTGGCCGGTCATCGGACACACGCACGTGAACTCGTCCGTGACCATCGAGACTTCGTAGTCACGGTCGGCATGCGGATTGGGGACGGTCGCGAGGGACTTCGACGGCGTCGTAGACATCCATGAATTATAGCAACCTGCTGCGTCGTCACCGGCGCGGGTGTGGCGCGAGCCCGGGCGCCCGCGCCGTTGTGGTCAGACCGATGCCGATCGCAACGGCTACGCAAGCGAGGAAGAGATCGGGGGTGAGCTGCTCGCCCGCCACGAGCGCCGCCGCGACGACCCCGAAGATCGGTTGGGTCAGGAAAAAGGTCGCGAGCGCGCTCGGGCGATAGCGCGCGAGCAGCCACAGGTTCGCGACGAAGTTGAAGCCCGCGATCAGCACCCCCTGATAGCCGAGCGAGGCGGCGAGGCGCCACGTCCAGCGCGTCGGATCGTGCTCCAGCGCCGTCGACACGGCGAAGAAGATGGCGGTGCCGATCACGGCCTGGGAGAGAAGCAGTTTGACGGCGTCCACGCGGTGCACGGCCCGCGCGAGATACACGGTCCGCTCGCCCAGCACGAGGCCGCTCGCGAACATGACGAGATCGCCCACGAGCGTCGGCGCGCCCGCCTCGACCTGACTCCTGAAGAGCATCACGACGCCTGCGTACGAGATGAGCACGCCCGCGAGACGACGGGGCGTAAGCCGATCGCCCGGGATCATGAAGTGCGCGAGCACGACGGTATGCACGGCGTAGAGGTTCAGGAGCACAGTGGCGTGAGCGGCGGTCGTCATTGCCGTGCCGATGTTCATCGACGCGATCTGGGCGCTGAAGAGCAGGGCGAGCACGAGGAGCGGCCGCCATTCGTGCCGCTCGATGCGGAAACCGCGCAGGCGCCCGGTGACCCAGCCCCACGCCAGGATGACCCCGCCGCCGACGAGAAAGCGCATCCACGCAAGACGGATCGGGGGGCGTCTTCGAGTCCGAACTTGATGGCGACGAGATTGGCGCCCCAGAAAGCGGAGAGGAGCAGCGCGACGGCCGCGCCTCGCGCGTCGATCGCTTTCACGGGGGGCATCGACAAGGGGTTTGGGGTCCTCAGGTGTGGGCCGTTTGGGGGGCACCCGTCCGCATGGTGGCATAATCGCTCCATGAAGATAGGTCTCATCGGCCTCCCCAAGAGCGGCAAGACGACGCTCTTCAACCTGCTGACCGGTTCCGCCGTGCCCACCTCTCGCTACGATGGCGGCCGCGCCGAGCTGCACACCGGCGTGGCACGCGTGCCGGATGCGCGCGTCGATCGTCTGAGCGGGCTGTTCTCGCCGAAGAAGACGACGTACGCGACGTTCGAGGTCGTCGACCTCGCGGGTCTCGAGAAGGGCGGTCGCGCCTCGCTGGACACGAAGGAGCTCCGCGACGCAGACGCGCTGCTCCACGTCGTGCGCGGATTCTCCGACGAGGCGAGAGGAGCCGCCGATCCGCGGCACGACATCATCGACCTCGAGACCGAGCTGATCCTCGCGGACCTGGAAGTCGTCGATCGGCGGCTCGATCGTCTCGTGGCCTCCATCAAGAAGCGCCGGACCGACGCCGAGGTCGCCGAGCAGGAGGTGCTCGGGCGATTGAAGACCGCGCTCGAGTCGGAAACTCCGATGCGCGCGGCCGGGCTTGGCGCGGACGAGACGCGGAGCATTCGGGGCTTCACGTTTCTTTCGCAGAAGCCGATCCTCCACTGCGTCAACCTGGAGGAGCACGCCATCGCCGATGGCGGCGGCGTGGTCGAGCGCTTCGGTCTCGCGGAGATCGCCGCTCGCCCGCAGACGCGCGTCGGGTGGGTATCGGCCGTCATCGAGACCGAGGTGGCGCAGCTCGCGGGCGACGAGCAACAGGCGTTCCTGGCCGACCTCGGGCTGGAAGAGCCGGCGATCCGCCGGGTGCTGCGCGACTGCTACGACCTGCTCGGCCTCATCTCGTTCTTCACCGCGGGTGACGATGAAGTGCGCGCGTGGCCCATTCCCGGCGGCACGCGCGCGCAGGACGCGGCCGGCGCCGTCCACTCCGATATCGCGCGCGGCTTCATCCGCGCCGAGGTCAACACCTACGACGAGCTCGTCGCGGTGAACGGGTCGTTCGCGGACCTCCGGACCAAGGGACAACTGAGGCTCGAAGGCAAGGACTACGTCGTGCGCGATGGCGAGGTCTGCCACTTCCGCTTCAACGTCGCGAAGTAGCTAGCCTGGATTATTCATGAGCGGGGCCGGGAGTGGGCCGGCCGACATCCGCAGCTGAGGTGAAGGCCGGTGGGCCGGGGTGGACGGCCTCCTCGCCGAGGCGGCTGCGGATATCGGCCGTCCACCCGGCCCACCGCCTTCACCTCAGCGAGGACGGGAGGCGGCCCACTCCCGGCCCCGCTCATGAATAATCCAGGCTAGAGCTGGACGCCGGGCAACGGCTTCAGCGGGCCGCCCAGCTCTCGGATGACCGCGGCGACGTTCGGATCCGGCGTGTTCATCGGGAGGACGCAGCCGGGGCCCACGATCAGACCACGCCCGCCTGTCTGAGTGACCGCATCCCGCGCTTCCGCGAGCGATTCCTCCGGGGTGCCGTCCCGGAGCGTGCGCCATTGGTTCAGGCCGCCGATGACGGCGCCGGGCACCATCGCCGCGCCGTCCCGGAGCGAGGGCGCCGTTAGGCGGTCGTCCCAGTTCCAGGCGTGCCCGGGCAGGCGGGCGAGACGATCGAACATCAAATCTTGGCCGTGGCAGTGGATGATCGTGAGCGTCGAGCGCGCACGGATCGATTCGAGGAACCTCAGGTCGAACGGCTCGCCGAAGCGCGCGTACTGCTCCTCCGTGTGGAGCGTCCGGCTCGCGGCCTGGATCGAATAGAAGATGCCCGCGAGGCCTTCGGTGAGCGCGCGCTCGGCGAAGCGGATGAGGGTCTCGGTGATGGCTTCGAGCGCCCCCAGCACGAGGTCGGGATGGTCGCGCAGGTCGGCCGAGAGGCGGTCGCCGGACAGCTTGCGCGCGAGCGAGAGCGGCGAGAAGAGCGTCGGCACGACGGGCGCATCACCGATCCGCCGATCGAAGCCGAGCCGCACGATCGTTTCGAGCTCTTCGACGTAGCCCGGCGCGCTTCCGGGATCGAGCACGCGGATTTTGTTCCAGTCGTCGGCGTCGCGTACGGCGCAGCGCGCACAACCCCGGTGGCCGTCGGGGCGGACCTCCTCTTCCTCGACGCAGCCCCACGCCTCCACCGCGTAGCCGCCGCGGGGCGTGATCTTGAGGAAGTCGGAGCCGTATCGTTCGTGGAAGCGAAGTGTCGATTGCGCGAGCCCGGCGGGCGAGCGGTCGACGGCAGGAAAGTGGCGCCAGACCGCGTAGGGCACGCGATCGACGGGCTCGCGGTTGAGCGCGGCGCGGATGCGCTCGGGACGGGTCATCTGCTTCATGTGGAGAGGACTCCTGCGCCGAGCACGGAGGTTCCGTCCGCGCCGATGGCGTCGAAAGCGATGAGGGAGCCGGCGCGACCGCGTCCTCTCACGACGAACGCGGACGGCAGGCGGACGAAGCCGGTGAAGCGGCAGCGGATGCGACGGATCGCTGCGACGTCACCGTCGAGCTCACGGGTGGCGACGCGTGATACCGCGAGCGCCAGCGTGGCCGTGCCGTGCAGGATGATCGCGGGTAGTCCCGCCGCGCGCGCGACGGCCGCATCGGTGTGGATCGGGTTCCAGATGCGCGCGCACTCCGTGTAGACGTGTGCGGCACCCGCCGGAACTTCGATGCGCTCGGACCATGCGCTGGCGGTGGCCTCCACCTCCGGGCATGAAGGAAGTGGATCGGCGACACGCCCGACCTCCGACGGCTCTACTCCACGATAGACGGATCCGTAGTCCGTGGTGGTGAGCGGCCGTCCGTCGGCATCCACGCTGTTGAGCCGCGCGCTCACCAACGTTCCGGAGGGTCGCCGCTCCACCGCTACCATGCGCGCCGTGGTCGTGACGGTTTCGCCCGCGCGCGGCAGGCGCGTGATGAGGAGGTCGTGGGTGGCGTGAACACTCAGGGGCGCGAGCTCGTCGGGGATCACGTGCTCGCGGAGCGCGACCACCGCCGGCCACTCGTAGCACACCGGGAACATGGGATGGGCGACAGGCCCGGCGGCCGCGAGCGTGTCGTAGAGACGAGCGTCGGTGTCGCCCAGGCCCGCGGCATAGGCCATGAGCCATCGCGCGTCGACCGTGTGCGTGACGGGCGCGCTCTCGGCACCGAGCACACCCGGAGGCAGGCGAAGCATCGCGATGGCCATCATGCGGGGCGCGGGAAGTTCATCGCGTCGACGAAGACCTCCTCGAAGTCGGGATGGGTCGCGAGTGAGATGTGCTCGACACGCGCTGCCACGCGCTCCGCCAGGGCACGCTCGCTCTCGGACAGGAGGCAGAGCTGGGCGCCGAGCGCCGCCGCGTTGCCCACGTAGCGTACGACGCCACGGGGCAGGGAGGGAATAAGGCCGATGCGCTGGGCGCTGGCAATCGAGACGTAGTTGCCGAAGCCGCCCGCCAGCATCAGCTCGGCGAGCGCCTCCGGCTGGAGGCCCGCGACGCGCTGGAGCAAGGCGATCCCGGAGCCGATCGCGCCCTTCGCGAGCTGGACCTGGCGGACGTCGTCCTGCGTGAGGACGATCTCACGCGGCGCGCCGGCTTCACCTTGGCGCGCCACGACGATCGTCCTCTCTTCGCCGCGCATGGTTACGCGATCTCGAAGTCGCGAGGGAAGTGTCTCGCGCTCGTCCACACGGATGAGGCCGGTCCAGTCGATCACGCCCGCGTCGAGGAGCCCCGCCACGAGATCGATGAGGCCGGAGCCGCAGATGCCGAGCGCATCGGTCTCCCCGATCGTGTGGAGATGCAGGTCGTCGTCGACCGTCACACGATCGATCGCGCCGCGCGCCCCGCGCATCCCGTGACGGATCTGCCCGCCTTCGAGCGCGGGGCCGGCGGGCGCCGAGCATGCCCACAGCCGGTCGCGGGAGCCCAGCAGGACCTCGCCGTTCGTGCCGATGTCGACGGCGACCCGGATCTCGTCACCCTCGTAGATGCGCGTGGCGAGCGCGACGGCGACCGCATCGGCGCCGACGAAGCCGGCGACCAGCGGGAGCAGGCACACGCGCGCTTCCGGTGCGACCTTCAAAAACAGCTCCCGCGCGGGAAGGACGAGCGCGTGCCGCATCACCGGCGCGTACGGTGCGAGCCCGACGAACGTCGGATCGACGCCGAGCAGGAGATGGTGCATGCACGTGTTGCCGACGACCACGACCTTGTAGATCCACTTCGGCAACACCCCGGACTCGCGGGCGAGATGCTCGATGTGCTGATTGAGGAGGCCGACGATCCGCGTGTGGAGCTTGCGCAGGTTTCCTGGATTGAATTGGGCGAACGCGATGCGCGACATGAGGTCCCCGCCGAACACGGCCTGCGGGTTGAGGCTCGAGACCGACGCGAGCTGCTCGCCGGATTCGAGCTCGATCAGCGTGCTGACCACCGTCGTGGTGCCGATGTCGACGGCGATCCCGAACTTCATGGCGCTGGTGTCGCCGCGCTCGACGGCGAGAATGCGGCCGGCGAAGCTGGTGACGGTGACGTTGCCCGCGTCGTCGCGGATGGCCTGGGGCAGCGCCGTCAGCACGGAGGTCGGCACATCCGCCGCGCGCGCGCCGACGGCCGTCAGGAGCTGTTCGAGATCGGAGGTCTGGTGATGCTCCTCCCGTGGCAACGCGACGCGCACGACCTGCTTTACGATGCCGGAGTCGATCTTGAACTCGGGACGCGCGGGAGCGACGCCGGCACCCAGGATCTGGAAGGCGCGCTCGTCGAGCGGTGGCGAGCATTCGACCGTGATCGGCTCCGTGATCGGGCACTGGCAGGCGAGGCGATAGCCGTCGCGCACGAGGTCGGCGCCGAGCTGGATACGATCGCCGAGGGTGGGCGGCGGCACCATTCCGGCCACGAACTTCACGCGGCAGGATGTACAGCGGCCGCGACCACCGCACACCGCGTCGATGTCGACACCGTGGGCGTGGGCGGCGCGGAGGATGGTGGTGCCGGAGTCGACGTCGACGGCGCGGCGCTCGTCGCGCGCCCCCCGCTCGCGCGCGCCGGTAACGAGCGTGAGCGTGACGGTCATGTCGAGCGTCATTGTAGCGCACGGTCTTGCTCCGGCCCGTCCCGTGCCGGTATGCTCGCTTGGTGAACGCGCTGACCCTCGCCACCTTGCGCGCGGTCGCGGACCTCCACAACCTGCCCTGGAGCGACGCGGATCTGGAAGCGGCGCTGCCCGCCGTCGCCGCCGCCCTCCAGATGCTCTCGGGCCTCGACGCGATCCCGCTGCCTGAGGC
>JBGOTH010000174.1:0-6405 GCA_041476345.1 Methylomirabilia bacterium | reverse complement strand
GGGCGTAGACCGACGCGAAGCGTCGGCGCGAGCGTGATCCTCGTCAACGGCGCGGTCGCCGCGTGGCTCGCACGCGGCGGGCGCCAGCTCGCCGTCTATCTTCCTGACGACGAGCCGAGGCGCTCGATGATCGCGCGCGAAATCGCCACGCGACTCGCGGCGACGGCGACGATCGGCGGGCTCCTCGTCGCGGAGATCAACGGCCGGCCCGCGGGCGAGCATCCCCTCGCGGCGTTCCTGGTGGAAGCGGGATTCTCGGCCTCCGCGATGGGCTTCAACGTGCGCCGGCATGCCCCTCAGCCCGTTGACTCGCCACGTGATGAGTAGTACGCTCCGTCATCCATATGGCTCCCGAGTACCGCGAAGAGCCCTGCCGCACCGCCCTCAATCGTGTGCAGGGCATGGGCTTCCCGTGGTCGCTCAATCCCTACATGGGCTGCGTGCACCGGTGTACGTACTGCTACGTGCGCGCGTACGAGCGGCGCGCCGACCGCCCGTCAGACGACCGGTACGGCACGAGCATCCGCGTGAAGATCAACGTCGCGGACGTGCTGCGGCGTGAGCTCGCACGGCGGTCGTGGCGACGCGAGCACGTGGCGATCGGCGCGGCGACGGATCCGTACCAGCCGGCGGAAGGACGCTATCGCCTGACGCGCGCGTGCCTGATCGCGCTCGCGGACTTCCGCACGCCGGCCAGCCTCATCACGCGCGGTCCGATGGTGATTCGCGACATCGACGTGCTCCAGGACCTGGCCCGTCGCGCCGGCGCGCAGGTGAACATCTCGGTGCCGACGCTGGACCACGACGTGTGGCGGCGCACGGAGCCGGGCACGTCGCCGCCGCGTCAACGGCTCCGCGCGCTCCGGGCGCTCGTCGACGCCGGCATCGAGGCCGGCGTCGGCGTCGCACCGATCCTGCCCGGCATCAGCGACCGCCCGGAGCAGCTCGAGGCGGTCGTGCGGGCGGCGCGGGAGGCCGGCGCCACGCATCTCTGGTGCAACGTGCTCCATCTGCACGAGGGCACGCGCGAGCATTTTCTGGCGTGCCTCGCGCGTGATTGGCCCCAAGAGCGCGCGCGGTACGAGCAGCTCTACGCGCGCCCGTATCTGCCCGCAGCGGAGGCGGAGCCGATTCGCCGCCGCGTGGACGCGCTCCGGGCACGGCTCGGCATCGCCGATCGCCGTGCGGTCACGCTCGCGCCGCCCGCGGAGCCGGAGCAGCTCTCGCTCGTGATCTAGGGTCAGCGAATCGCGATGTCGAGCCAGCCGTGGGGCGTGACGCTGACGTGCTCGCCCTCGCGCACGAGGACGGTCGTCGTCGCTGATTCGAAGAGCGCCGGCCCTTTCATCTGATCACCCGGCGTGAGCGCATCGAGCCGATATACGGGGACGTCGGTCCACTCGCCGAGGTACACGCGGCGTGATTCCGACACCCGAGCGGGCGTGGCGGTAGCCCGGGAGCCCGCGAGTTGAAAGTCTTCGAGCTCGCCGATCACCGCGACGCGCAGGTTGACGACCACGATCTCCTGCCCGGACGCGCTGTAGGCGTACAGCTCTTCGTGGCGGCGATGGAAGCGCGTCGCGATTTCCTCGAGGAGGTTCGGCGCGTCGAGATCGACACCGTCCAGGTCGACGCCGATCTCGAAGATCTGCTCGCCGTACCGCATGTCGAGACCCCGACGAATCCGCACGGGGCCGTCGAAGCGGCCGAGGCGCTTCTTGCCTTCGCGCTCGAGGGTGGCGAACAGCCGGCGCAGCCCGGCGGGCTTCAGGCGCGACAGCTCGCTCACGTGCGAGCGGACCAGCTCGTAGCGCAGGTCGGTCGCGAGCATGCCCCACGCGGACAGGACGGACGCCACGGTCGGCACCACCACGCGCCGGATCTCGAGCTGCCGCGCGACCTGCGTGATGTGCAGGCCCGCGGCGCCCCCGAAGGACACGAGCGTGAAGCGACGCGGGTCGACGCCGCGGCGTACGGAGACGAGCTTGATGCCTTCGGCCATGTTGGTGTTGACGACGCGGGAGATGCCCTCGGCCGCGGTGAGCCGGTCGACGCCGAGAGGCTTGGCCACGGCGTCGACCGCGCGCGCCGCGGCCGCGGCATCCAGCGCAATGCGCCCGCCGAGAAAGTTCGTCGGATCGAGGAAGCCGAGCACCAGATCGGCATCGGTGACCGTGGCCGCCGTCCCGCCGTGCCCGTAGCACGCCGGACCCGGCGCGGCGCCGGCGCTCTCCGGCCCCACGTGGAGGATGCCGCCTCCGTCGACGCGCGCGATCGAGCCGCCGCCCGCGCCGAGCGTGTGGATGTCGAGGCTCGGCAGCGCGACCTTCGCCATGCCCACCGTCTTCTCGCCGGACAGCGCCGGCTCGCCGCCCTGTAGCAACGCGATGTCCGTGCTCGTCCCGCCCATGTCGAACGTGATCAGGTCCTTCGTGTCGAGCAGCTTCACGCAATAGCGGCCGGCCGCCACGCCGCCCGCCGGGCCGGACAGCACGGCGCCCGCGGCCAGGCGCCGGGATTCCGCGATCGGCGCGACACCGCCGTGCGATTGCATGACGAGCACGTCGCCGCGATAGCCGCGCGCCCGCAGCTTGGCGCCGAGGTGGGCGAGGTACCGTGCCAGCGCGGGACCGACGTAGGCGTTGACGACAGTGGTCCACACCCTTTCGTATTCCTTGATCTGGGGGAGCACGTCCACCGACAGCGACCGGTAGGCGCGGGGAAGCGCCTTCGCCACGGCGGCACCGGTGGCGCGCTCGTGGGCGGCATTGCGATACGAGTGCAGGTAGCAGACGGCGACCGCATCCACGCCGGCGCGCGTGAGCGACGCGATGGCCCGGGTCAGCGAGCGCGGATCGAGCCGCGTGATCACGCGGCCGTCGAATCTGACGCGCTCCTTCACGCCCAGCCGCCGCGCGCGTGGCACGAGCGGGACGGGCGGCGGCATCCGCAAGTTGTAGCGGTCGTCCTTGAGGCCTTCCCGCATCTCGATGACGTCGCGATGCCCTTCGGTCGTGAGAAGGCCGACCCGCGCGCCCTTGCGCTCGAGCAGCGCATTCGTCGCCACGGTGGTCCCGTGGACGATGCGCTCGGTCTGCGCGAGCAAGGTCGCGGAGTCGAGGCCAAGGCTCTCCGCGAGCAGCGCGAGGCCGTCGATCAGGCCGTCCGACGGATCCGCGGGCGTGGAGGCGCTCTTCGCGATCGTGACCCGCCCCTCGGCATCGACGGCCGCGAGATCGGTGAACGTGCCGCCGACGTCGATCCCGATGCGGTACACGCTCAGAGGGGGTTGGGGGGTCCTCAGTTGCGGGGCCCCCATGTTCAGAGGGGGTTTGGGGGGTCTCAGTTGCGGGGCCCCCATGTTCAGAGTCACGCGTTCAGCGCGCGCTCGAGGTCGCGCAGCCGGCGCGACAGCACGATGAGGATGCTGCGGGTGAGCTCGGGCACCCCGGTGAGCAGGGCCTGGAAATTGCGGCGCAGGATCACGAGGAGCCGCATGTCCGTCTCGGCGCGCACGGTGGCGGAGCGCGGCTCGCCGTCGAGCAGGCTCATCTCGCCGAAGAATTCTCCGGGGCCGAGCTTGACGTGCTTGCGGCGCGTCACGTCGACCATCGCCGAGCCGTCGAGGATGAAGAAGAACTCTTCGCCCGGCTCCCCCGCCCGCGTGAGGATCGTGCCCGCCGGCACCAGGAGCACGCGCGAGATCGCCGCCACCGCCTTGAGCTGCTTCTTCGTGCAGTCGGCGAGGATGTCCACCTTCTGGAGATGGCGGATCTTCTCGTCCTGCGGAATGCGCTCCGTCGAATCCTCGCCCTTGCGGAGGAGGTCCCCGAGGTCCCAGCCGTACGAGCCGTCGAGCACGCGGCCGATGAATTCCATGGGCGGTCAGTCCTTCTGCGGATAGCCGAGCGTCTTGAGCGCGTCGGCCATCTCGTCGAGGGTCGCAGGATCGTCGATGGTCGCGGGCATCGTATAGTCGACGCCGTCGGCGATGCGCTTCACCGTTCCGCGCAGGATCTTGCCGGAGCGCGTCTTCGGCAAGCGCTTCACGACCGTCGCGCTCTTGAACGCGGCGACCGGGCCGATCGTGTCACGCACTTTCTGCACGAGCTCCGCGACGATGTCGGCGTCGGGCCGTGTCACCCCGGCCTTGGTGACCACGAAGCCGACGGGCACTTCGCCCTTCAACGCGTCGGCCACGCCGACGACGGCACACTCCGCGACGTCGGGATGCGACGCGAGCACTTCTTCCATGCCGCCCGTCGACAGGCGGTGGCCCGCGACGTTGATGATGTCGTCGACGCGACTCATGATGTAGACGTAGCCGTCCTCGTCCTTGAAGCCGGCGTCGCCCGTCAGGTAATGGCCGGGGTAGCTCGCCATGTACGACGTCTCGAAGCCGGCGTCGTTGTTCCACAGGGTCGGCAGACATCCCGGCGGCAGCGGCAGCTTGAGCACGATGGAGCCGATCTGTTTCGCGCCCGTTTCCTGCCCCTGCTCGTTGAGCACGCGCACGTCGTAGCCGGGCACGGGCTTCGTCGGCGAGCCGGGCTTCACGGGCAGCATGCCGAGGCCGACGCAGTTGGCCGCGATGGGCCAGGCGGTCTCCGTCTGCCACCAGTGGTCGATCACGGGAACCTTCAGCTTGTCCTCGGCCCAGTGGAGCGTGTCGGGATCACAGCGCTCGCCCGCGAGGTACAGCACGCGGAAGTTCTCGAGGTCGTGCTTGCCCATGTGCAGGCCCTGCGGGTCTTCCTTCTTGATCGCGCGGAAGGCGGTCGGCGCCGTGAAGATGACATTGACGCGATGCTGCGCGGTGAGCCGCCAGAACGCCCCGGGATCGGGCGTGCCGACCGGCTTGCCTTCGTAGAGCACGGTGGTGCATCCCTTGAGGAGCGGGCCGTAGACGATGTACGAGTGGCCGACGACCCAGCCGATGTCGGACGCGGTGAACATCGTCTCGCCCGCCCCCAGGCCGTACACCGCGCCCATGCTCCACTTCAGCGCGACGGCGTGGCCGCCGTTGTCGTGCACCACGCCCTTCGGAACGCCCGTGGTGCCTGACGTGTAGAGGATGTAGAGCGGATCGGTTGCGTCGAGGGGAACGCAGCCGACCGGCGTGGCGCCCGCCATGGCCTCGGCCCAATCGAGATCACGTCCGCGCACGAGGCTCGCTCGCTCCTGGGCCCGCTGGAGGATCACGGAGATCTCGGGCTTGTGCGCGGAAAGCTCGATCGCCGCGTCGAGCAACGGCTTGTACGCGATGATGCGATTGACCTCGATGCCACACGACGCCGAGAGGATCACCTTCGGCTTCGCGTCGTCGATCCGCTTCGCGAGCTCGTTCGGCGCGAAGCCGCCGAAGACGACGGAGTGCACGGCGCCGATGCGCGCGCAGGCGAGCATCGCCATCACGGCTTCCGGCACCATCGGCATGTAGAGGAGGACGCGGTCGCCCTTGGTGACGCCGAGCCTGGCGAGCGCGCCGGCCAGCCGCGCGACCTCGTCGGTGAGCTCCGCGTAGGTCCACACGCGCACGGTGTTCGTGACGGGGCTGTCGTAGATCAGCGCGCGCTGCTTGCCGCGTCCGCGCGCAACGTGGACGTCGAGCGCGTTCTCGCAGGTGTTCAGGCGTCCGCCGACGAACCAGCGCGAGAACGGCGGGCGATCGTTGTCGAGCACGCGGTCCCAGCGCCGGTGCCAGACGATGTCCTCGGCGGCGGCGGCCCAGAACCCTTCGGGATCGGTGGCCGCGCGCTGGTAGACCTGTTCGTAGATGCTGGGAGTCTGCATCGCGGCGAGCGTACCACAGCGATGGAAGGACTCGCGGAGGCCGGCGGCTTTGCCGACGGCCGCCGCGTTGGGGGGCCAGGGGGGCGCCCGGAGCCCCCCTAGTACAATCGAGTCCGGTAGCCTTCGTCGATCCGCGCGGCCATCTCTTCCACCGACATGGCAGCGCGAGAGTGGTCGCGGAACATGCACGCCGACGACGCGAGATCCGAGAGATCGGGCCATCGCTCCGGCTCCCAGAGCCCCGAGCGCTTGAAGGCCTTCGCGCAATGCAGGAACGCCTCTTCGACCTCGACACCGATCGCGAGGAGCGGGCGCTTGCCCATGACCTCCATACGCGCGAGCAGGTCGGGGTCGCGCACGAGCGCCGCGCGGCCGTTCACCCGCAGCGTCTCTCCACGGCCGGGAACGAGAAAGAGCAACCCGATGTGCGGGTTCTCGAGAATGTTCCGCATGCCGTCGAACCGCTTGTTGCCCGGACGATCGGGAATCACGAGGCGATGGTCGTCGAGCACCTGCACGAAGCCCGGCGCGTCTCCCTTCGGCGAGACGTCGCAGTGGCCCGCGGCGTCCGCGGTCGCGATGAGCACGAACGGCGCGTGCGCGATGAAGCTC
>JBGOTH010000173.1:0-6419 GCA_041476345.1 Methylomirabilia bacterium | reverse complement strand
TGACGTGCGCGCCCTTGATGGCGGCCGCGGTCCGGAGCGTGTCGTCCGGCGTGCACGAAAAGTCGTACTCGCCGGTCAGCAGGTAGAGCGGGCAGCGCCTCGTGTCGATCGCGTCGACCTTCCCCCGCAGGTCGCCTTCCGCCCGATAGAAGTAGAGGTCCCCGCGAAACACGCCTGGGCCGCCCTGCGCGTAACCCCAGAGCGTGTCCCAGCGCGTCTCGCTCGGGCTTTGCGGCGCGATGAGGCCCGACATCATCGCGCTCGCCACTTCGCCGCCGTGCACGTCGGGACGATGCAGCCACGACGTGTCGTCGTACCACGGCGCCTGGTAGTCGGCGGCCTCGAGCCCGACCAGCGCGCGGAAGCGTGCTGGATGACGGAGCGCCAGGTGCAGCACGATCTTGCCGCCGATCGAGCAGCCGATCACCACGGGCTTGTCGAGCGCGAGCGCGTCGCAGAACGCGAGGATCGTCTCGACGTACGCGTCCGTCGTCAGCCGGTACTCTTCGCGCTCCCAGCCGACGGGCGGCAACGATTTGCCGTGGCGCGGCATGTCGAACGCGAGCACGCGGAAGTGCTTCGTAATCTCGGAATCGTTGAGGACATGGCGCCATTGTTTGTTGTCGGCCCCCGCGGTGTGCAAACAGACAAGAGGAATGCCCTGCCCCGCGCCGGAATAAGACTCTTCGAAGTACACGCGATGCGCGCGACCGCCAAGGGAGAGATGAAGATACCGGCCGACGATCGGCTCCAACCCACCATTCCCGATCGTGGGCCGCGCGTCAACGCCGGCCACTACGCCGTCGGAGCGATGGGGGGCTTGGGGGGAGCGAGCATCGCTCCCCCCATGTTGAACAAATCGCGGAGCTGCGAGCACGTCTTGCACGTAGCGAAGATTGGCCATCAACGGCAGGAGATCACCCTCGACCATTGCGTGACCCGCCTTCGCCATCGCGAATACGTCGTGAAAGCCGGCTTCGGGGATCGCCTCCCAAAATTTCTTCCACGCGTCCTCCGACGCGCGAATGGCGAAGCGCCAATCACGCATCAGGAACGGACCGCGCTCGACCCGCTCGATCCGGCCCTCGACCACGCGCACGAGATACTGCGTCTCGCCGCTCGTTACGAGGAACGTCACCGTCAGAAATCGCCCGCGACGGACGAGGTCCGCGTTCGCGTTCACCAGCTCGGGGAGGCGCTCGAACACGAGCGCCATCATAGCCGATGACGCACGACCGTATGGACGGGGCGTACGCGATCGTCCGCGCCTTCGCGCGCTTCTGGCTCTGGTTCTTCTTCAAGCGCATGGGGGTGCGCCACCCGGAGCGCGTGCCCGAGGGCGGCGCCGTGCTGCTCTGCATCAATCACCCGAACAACTTCATCGACTCGCTGGTGGTCGGCGCGGCCGTCGCTCGCAAGGTCCATTACCTCGCGACGGCGGCGCTCTTCCGCAACCCGCTCCTCGCGCGCTTCCTTCTCCGCATGGGCGCCATCCCCGTCTATCGGCGCGAAGACGATCCCGACAAGATGGACAAGAACGTCCGCACGTTCTCGGCGTGCTTCGAGGCGCTCGCGGCCGGCCGCCTCGTCGCGATCTATCCGGAAGGCACGACGCACGCGGAGGCGCGCGTGCAGCGCATCAAGACCGGCGCGGCGCGCATCGCGCTCGGCTTCGAGGAGCGCGCGCCGGGCACGCTCACGCTCCTCCCCGTCGGGCTCACGTTCGAGGCGCGGAAGTCGTTCCGCGGGAACGTCCTGGTGTCGTTCGGGCCGCCCGTGCCGGTCACGCCGTACCTGGAAGCGTATCGCGCCGAGCCCGTGAAAGCGGTGGACGCGCTCACCGATGCGATCCAGTGGGCGATGGAGGCGGAGGTCGTCAACGTCGAGCGTCTCGACGACGCGCGGCTGGTCACCGCCATCGAGGAGATCTACCGCGACGATCTGGCGCGCGAGCTGCGCGAGTCGCGCGGGCTCGCGCCGAAGGACGTCGACCTCGTGCGGCTCTCGCGCGGCATCGTCGACGCCGTCCGCTGGTTCAAGACGCGGGAGCCCGAGCGCGTGGAAAGCCTCTGGCAACGCATCCAGTCCTACCGCGCCCTCCTCACCGAGCACCGCGTGCGCGACGAGGCCGTGCGCACGTGGCGCCAGCGGCGGCCTCCGCGCACGCGGCTCAAGCACGGCTGGGACGCGATCGCGGGCCTTCCCGTGTTCCTCTACGGCATCGTCGTCAACGCGCTGCCGTACTACGTGCCGCGCTGGCTCTCACGCCGGATGGCCCACAAGGAAACGGACTACATGACGATCCGGCTCCTCGCCAGCATCGTCAGCTACCCGCTCTTCTGGGGGCTCGAGACGTGGCTGGTGAGCCGGTGGGCCGGCGCGCGCGGGACGGCGGCCTTCGCGCTTTCGCTGCCGATCAGCGGCGTCATCGCGTACCGTTATCGTGTCGGCGCCGCGCGGTTCCAGGCGAGCCTCCGTCTGGCCCGCCTCGGCATCGTCCACGGCCCGGCGCAGAAACGCCTCGTCGCGGAGCGCGTTGCGATCGTCGACGAGATCGAGCGCGCCCGGCGCGACTATTTCGCGGCCACGAAGGGGAGCAGCTTTTGACCGTCTACCGCATGGAAGAGATGTCGACACCCGCGCTGGATGCGCTCGACCGCGCGCGCACCGCCGTGATGCTCGCCGTGAGCCCGCTCGAGCAACACGGTCCCCACCTGCCCGTCGGCGTGGACGCCTTCGCGGCGCGCCACTTCGCGCAGGCGGTCGCCGAGCGGCTCGTCGCGCAGCGCCCGGGGTGGTCGGTGGTGCTGGCGCCGACGCTGCACCTCGGGTCGTTCACCTTCGAGTCGGTGGGCACGGTGAGCGTACGCCAGCGCGTGGTGCGCGACACGCTCGTCGACTACGGCCGCTCGTTCGCGCGCTCCGGCTTCCAGTGGATCTTCGTGGCGAACGGCCACGGCGGTCCCGGCCACCTCACGGCGCTCGAGGAAGCATCCGCGATCGTGTCGCGCCGCGACGGCGTGACGATGGCGTCGCTCACCGGCTACCTCGCGTGGGAGTTCTTCCGCGGGCGCTACCTGCCGAAGATCGAGGCCGCGCTCGGCCGCGCGCTCACCGACGAGGAGAAGAAGGCGTTCTCTGAAGACGCGCACGGCGGATGGTGGGAGACGTCCCTGATGCTGCTGCTGCGGCCGGAGCTGGTCCACGAGTCGTATCGCGACCTGCCCCCGGCGCGCTACTCGCTCGCCGAGCGCGTCGTCCCGAACTATCCGCTGCGCGGCAGCGGTCAGGGCTACGTCGGCCATCCCGCTCTCGCCGATCCGATCTTCGCGAAGGTGACGACCGACGTCCTCCTCGGGGAGGCGTTGGAGATGATGGAGGGCATCATCGACGGGCGGCTGCGTCCCGCGGATCGGCGATCGCCGTTCTTCTCGATCCCGTTCCTCCGCACCAACTTCTGGCGCGGGCTCAGCGCCGCCTCCGTGGTCGCGGCGGCGGCCGGCGCCGCCTGGCTTGGACACCGTGTACGACTTCGATCTCCTCGCGATCGGTAGCGGTCCCGCCGGCCAGCGCGCCGCCGTGCAGGCGGCGAAGCTCGGCAAGCGCGTGGCGATCGTGGAGAAGCGCCGCGCCGTCGGCGGTGTCTGCGTGGACACCGGCACGATCCCCAGCAAGACGCTCCGCGAGGCCGTCATCGCCTTCGCGGGCGCGGGCGGTCGATTCGACCGCCAGCGCGACGCCCCACGGCCCACGGCCTCGGAGCTCCTTGGACGCGTCGGCGCCGTCGTTCAGCGCGAGGTCGAGGTCATCGACCAGCAGCTCAGACGCAATGACGTCACGGTCCTGCGCGGCGCCGCCTGCTTCGCGGATCCCCACACGATCGTCGTCCGGTCGGAGGCGGGCGAGCAGCGGGTCACGAGCGCCCATGTCGTGATCGCGGTCGGCACCGCGCCCGCGCCGCCTCCGGGGGTACCGGCCGACGGCGAGATCATTCTCACCACCGACGACATCCTCCGCCTGCAGCGTCTGCCGCACACGCTCGCGGTCGTCGGCGGCGGTGTCATCGGCATCGAGTACGCGTCGATGTTTGCCGCGCTCGGCGTCCAGGTGACCCTCGTCGAGCAGCGCGAGCGTCTGCTCGATTTTCTGGACGGCGAGATCGTCGACGAGCTCGTGCACCAGATGCGCACGCGCAACGTGACCTTCCGGCTCGGTGAGACGGTGGCGTCGTTCGCCCTGTCCGCGGACACGCCACGGCGCGCGGTCCTCGTGCTGGAATCCGGGAAGCGTATCGTCAGCGACGTCGCGATCTTCTCGGTCGGCCGGATCGCCGCCACCGCCGCCCTCGACCTGCCTGCCGCCGGGCTCGAGGCCGACGGGCGCGGGCGCCTCACGGTCGACGCGTCGTTCCGGACGAACGTCCCGCACATCTTCGCGGCCGGCGACGTCATCGGATACCCGAACCTCGCCGCGACGTCGTCGGAGCAAGGCCGGCTCGCCGCGTGCGCCGCGTTCGGCGTCGACGCAGGCCAGATGGGAAGCCACTTTCCCATCGGGATCTACGCCGTCCCCGAAATTTCGATGGTCGGCGCACCCGAGCACGAGCTGACGCGCGGCAAGGTGCCGTACGAGACCGGCGTCGCGCGATACCGCGAGATCGCGCGGGGCAACATCGTCGGGGACGATTCGGGGCTTCTCAAGCTCCTCTTCCACCGCGAGACGCGACGGCTGCTCGGCGTGCACGCGATCGGCACCGGGGCGACCGAGCTCATCCACATCGGCCAGGCCGTGCTCGGGCTCGGAGGGGGCCTCGACTACTTCCTCAACACCGTCTTCAACTATCCGACGTTCGCGGAGTGCTACAAGGTCGCCGCGCTCGACGCCTCCAACAAGCTCCGCGCGTAGCGGGCGTTACCGGATCCGCCAGCTCTTGTCCACGTAGCGGCGCCCCGCGACCTCCGACATCTGGAGGGCTGCGCGATAGGCGCCCGCGCCGGCCTCCACGGTGTACGCACGCGTGCCGACCGCGATCTGCTCTTCGTCCGGTCCGTCCGCGAGCGCTTCCCTCAACACGCGTCCGTCGAGCCCCGCGGCGTCGATGCCATGCAGCGCCAGGATCGTCGGCACGACATCGACGTTGCCCGCCGGCACGCGCACGGTGACGCCGCGCTTGAAGGCCGGGCCCCACGCGATCATCGTGTTCCGCACCGTCCACGGGCTCATGCTTCCGTGATCGCTCGCCGAGCCCGTCACGCGGCCGGTGCTCCCCGGCGTGTGCCGACCGTCGGTGCCCGGCACGCCGAAGGCGTTGCGGGACGACGTCCACGGAAACGTGAACAGGATGTCGGGGCCGCGCTCCGCGTTGCGCGCGTTGATGAGCTCGAGAGAGAAGGTGCCCTCGACACGCGCCTCGGGCGTGAAGATCGCGCCGATCCACTCGCGCGACTGCAGGAACGCCACGATCGTCCGCAAGCGCTCGAACGAGCCGTCCTTCACGTGAAGGCCGATCGTCTGCCCGCTCGTCGCCACCACGACGTCGTCGGAATCAGGGCCGGCCTTCAGTCCCGCGGCGATCAACTCGCGCTCGACGTCGATCGTGTCGCGCGTCACGCCGAGCCCGTGGTCGGAGACGACGAACACGTTGGCGTCGACCGTGCGGAGAATCAGGTCCAGATGCCGATCGTTGTTCCGAATCGCGCCGCGTGCTTCAGGTGAGCCGGCGCCGAGGGCGTGCTGGATGTGGTCCGGCTCCGTCAGCCAGTTGACGACCACGTCGGGGCGCAGCTCGGGGAGCACGTAGTCGCGCAACACCGCCTGCGTCCAGTCCACGACGGAGTCGTAGCGATCGGCACGGCCGCCCTTCGGCGGCGCCGGACCGAAACGGGCGAGGATCTGCGTGTTGACGTCCGCCGGGTACGCGACGAGTGCGCCGGGCTCGAAGTAGCCGTTGACGAGCACGCCGACGCCGCGCGCGGCGTGCGGATTGAGGAGCCACGCGCTGCCCGTCGAGCCCGAGCTGACGGCCGCGTAGCGAAGACCGTGCGCCTTCAATCGCTCCGCGAGCGTCTCCACGAAGACGAGGCGCCCGCCGGTCACTTCATCCACCCTCGAGAGGTTCTTCCATTCGGCGTTGGTGAACGCGTGCCCCGGGTCGACGCTGGGCACGTACATCGTGTTGCCGAGGATGCCGTTGGTCCCGGGGTGCGTGCCGGTGGCCAGCACGGTCGCGTTCACGCGCGTCACCGTCGGGAACGCCGCGTGGCTCGCCTCGAAGGCCACACCCTCGGCGCGCAGGCGATGCAGCGTCGGCGTGTCCTCGGGATTGATGGAGTCGGGCCGCAAGCCGTCCAGGACGAAGACGAGGATCGGACGCCCGTTGGTCATGGGCCTCCTTGATATCATGCGAGCCGATGCCTGCG
>JBGOTH010000172.1:0-6419 GCA_041476345.1 Methylomirabilia bacterium | reverse complement strand
CTCGCGCGTCTCGCCTTCGCTCCAGCGCACGGCGCTGTCGAACAGGATCCCGGCAGCGACCGCGGAGTAGCGGGCAACCGTTGCGGAGATGACCGCGGCGACGTCGCCGAGCGGGCGGGCGGGAGCCGGGGAGCCCGCGAGTCCAGACATCAGCTTGATCGTCTTGATGACCGGCACGCTGAAGCCCTCGAGGTCTTCCGGCTTTTCGTCGCCGTGAAATTGCAGCGCGCGAAGGCCGCACGCTTCGGTCACGGCCTTGATGTGGCCCGTCGGATGGTCCCAGAAGACGCCGACCGGCGTGACGAACGGCGGCAGGCGGCGGACGATCGGGGCGACCAGCTCCGGCGTCACGAAGCGCGGCGTGTTCTCGACGAAGATGAAGCCGAGCGCATCCGCACCCGCCTCCACACACGCGAGCGCGTCGGCGAGGTTCGTGATCCCGCAAATCTTCACGCGGGTCATCGGAGCGCCAGCTCCCGGACCTTGGCCGCCACATCCGCCGCGCGCACGAGACCTTCGCCGACGAGCACCGCGTGCGCGCCCGCCGCCACCACGCGCCGCACATCCGCGGCGTCCCCGAACCCGCTCTCGCTCACCACCGTCACGCCCGGCGGTATCGACGCGATCAGCGCGAGCGTGGTCTCGAGACGCGTCTCGAAGGTCGTGAGGTCGCGGTTGTTGATCCCGACGACCCGCGCGCCGGCGCCGACGGCCGTGTCGACCTCGGCGGCGGTGTGGGCTTCCACGAGCACGCCGAGCCCGAGGCCTTTGGCCGCCGCGAGGAGATCGTGGAGCTGTACCGGCTCGAGGATGGCCACGATCAGGAGGACGGCGTCGGCGCCCGCGGCGCGCGATTCCCAGAGCTGGTACTCGTCGATGGTGAAGTCCTTCCGCAAGAGCGGCACCGGCACCGCGGCCCGGATCTCGCCGAGCAGGTCGAGATGCCCCTGGAAGTACTTCTCATCGGTGAGGACCGAGATGGCGGCGGCACCGTTCGTCGCGTACGTGCGGGCGAGGCCCACCGGGTCCCACGGACGATCGGGCGCCAGGATGCCGCGCGACGGTGAGGCTTTCTTCACCTCCGCGATCAGCGCGACACCGTGCGCGGGACGCAGCGCGCTCTCGAAGTCACGCGCGGGGGCACGCGCGGCGCACGCGCGCTCGAGCTCCGCGCGAGGCGACGTCGCCTTCCGCCGCGCCACCTCGTCGCGCTTGTCGCGCACGATGGTGTCGAGGATGCTCATCGCTTCAAAAGTCCCGGCGGGTTCCCTGCCGTCGGAGCGTGTCGAGCGGAATGCGCGCGAGCTGCTCGAGGACGTGATCCCGCACGGTGCGGGGCGGCGGCAGATCGCGGACGATGCGCCCGCCCCGCACGAGCGGCTTGAGGAGCGGCTCCCAGCGGGGTTGCCCGCACGCGCACGGCCCCGGCGCCTTCCCTTTCGGGACGACGGCCGTCTGCAGGCATTCGCGGCAGCGCAGCACGTCTTTGGCGCCGGACCACTTGCCGCGCTTCGCCATGGGCCGCCCTTCGATCTCCATGATGTCGAGACCGAAATTGAGCACGGGCGCATTCGCGATGGACGTGCCGACGCCATAGGAGTCGACGAGTGGATTGAGATTGAGGATCTCGTACTCGTCGATGCCGCCGGACGCGATAATCTTCACGTGCTGGAAGCCGCGGAGGTCGAGCTCCCAGCGCACTTCCTCGAGGATCCGGAAGAAGTCGCCGCGCCGGGATGACGGCGTGTCGAGCCGGACCGCGTAGAGATCGTCACCCAGCGCCTCGGCCACGCGGATCGCCTCGAACTTCTCGTCCTGGAGCGTGTCGATGAGCGCCACGCGTTTCACCTTGGGGTCGACCACCTCATCGAACGCGCGCAGCGCTTCCACGGTGTCGCCGATCATGAGGATGAGCGCGTGCGGAATCGTGCCCATCGGATCGCAGTCGATCAGCTCCGCCGACTTCGTCACCGCGACGCCGTCGCAACCGCCGATGAACGCGTTGCGCTCGATCATCGGCGCCAGCGTGGGGTGCATCCGCCGGGCGCCGAACGAGATGACCTGCCGCTCGCCCGCCGCTTTCCGGCAGCGCGCGCTCTTGGTCGCGATCCCGGACGCCTGGCAGAGCAGCCCGAGCAACGCGGTCTCGTACCGCGCCCAGTCCACGTAGATCCCGTCGATCACGATGACCGGCTGGTACGGATTGAAGACGGTGCCCTCGTCCATGGCGAGGACGTCGATGGGCAGCCCCTCGAGGAGGTGCGCCGCCTCTTCGATGCCGGCGAGGATGCCCCACTGCCAGTCGTCGGGAAGGCTCTTCAGGTACACCTCGGCCTTCACACGCTTGCGGTCGCCGCGGTGATGGAGGATCTCGACGGTGCGCTCGAAGTAGACGTCCGACACCTCGCCGCTCTTGATCTCGGCGTCGGTGGCAGTGTGGAACGGACGCTTCAGTGAGGGTGCCATCTGCTGGGGTTGGTGCTCCGTAAAGTTCCAGGAATTCTGGCAGATGCGGCCGGGGGTGTCAATCGCCTCCGACTCAGAGGGCGAGCGAGCGGAGGTACGCGCGGAACTCGTCGCCGAGGTCGGGCCGGGCGAGCGCGAACTCCACGGTCGCCTTGAGGAAGCCGATCTTGTCGCCGGTGTCGTACCGTTTGCCCTCGAACGCCACCGCATGCATCGGGCGCCGGCGGCGCAGCGCTCTGAGCGCGTCCGTGAGCTGGATCTCCCCGCGCGCGTCCGCGGCCGTGTCGGCAAGGATCGGAAAGATGTCCGGGGTCAGCACGTAACGGCCGATGATCGCGAGGTCCGACGGCGCGTCCTGCGGCCGCGGCTTTTCTACGAGATCGTCGATCTCCCACACGTTGCCGCCGATGTTGCGGCCCGCGATCACGCCGTACTGCTGGATGCGGTCGCGCGGGACGCGCGCGATGGCGAGCACGGGACCGCCGAGCCGCTCGAAGACGTCGAGGAGCTGGCGCATGCACGGCACCGGCGTCGGGCCGATGATGTCGTCACCGAGAAAGACGCCGAACGGCTCGTCCCCGACGAAGGGGCGCGCGCACAGGATCGCATGCCCGAGGCCGAGCGGCTCCTTCTGGCGCACGTAGCTCACCGACGCCAGCTCGGAGATGGTCTTGATCTGCGCGAGCTCCTCCATCTTGCCGCGATCGTTGAGGTAGTACTCGAGCTCGAACGCGGCGTCGAAGTGGTCCTCGATCGCGCGCTTGTTGCGGCCGGTGACGATGATGATCTCGCCGAGCCCCGACGCCACCGCCTCCTCGACCACGTATTGGATGGTGGGCTTGTCGACGAGCGGCATCATTTCTTTCGGCTGCGCTTTCGTCGCGGGCAGGAAGCGCGTGCCGAGCCCGGCGGCGGGAAACACGGCCTTGCGGACGCGACGAGTCATATCCTCATCTTGCCACGATGCCGGCCGCGGCGAGCGCCTCGTCGATCACGCGCGCGCCGTCCCACCGGAATCGCGTACGAAGGTACGGACGGCATCGCGCCAGCGTCCCTGCGCGCGCAGGATCATCTCGACGCACTCGCGCACCGCCCCCGCGCCCCCGCCCGCCCGTGTCACCACGTGCGCCAGCGCGCGGACTTCGGGTACGGCATTGGCCGGCGCGACCGCGAGCCCGGCCCGCGCGAGCGCGGGAAGATCGAGGAGGTCATCGCCCATGAACGCGACTTCGTCGGCGCGGACCCCGTGCTTGGTCATCAGCTCCACCAGCGTCTCGCCCTTGCGGCGCGCGCCCAGCACCACGTCCTCCACGCCGAGCTTCGCCCCGCGCGCCCGGGCGATCGGACTCTTCTCGCCGGTGACGAGTGCCACGATGATCCCCGAGCGCCGCGCGATGGTGATCCCCATCCCGTCGTGCGTGTGGAAGGACTTCAGCTCGTCGCCGCGCTCGGAGATCACCATGCGACCGTCGGTCAGCACGCCGTCGACGTCGAGGACGAGCAGGCGGACGCGGCGCGCTCGTCTGGCCGCGTCGCGGCTCCGTTTCACGCGAGCCTACGACCTCACTTCGTGGATTCCGACAGAAGGGCCCGTGATGTAGAGAAACGGTGTCTCGGACAGATCGATCGTCTTCGGCGTCATGGGGCGGTTGCCCTTCGAGTCCGAGACCACTTCGACGCGTGGCCGCAGCGGGTGATTGCGATTGACCGCCGTGACCTGACCGACCTCGCCCGTGCTGAGACACACGAGCGTCCCCGGCGGGAACACCGAGATCTCCGAGAGCAACGCCTTGATGAGCGCGGGCGAGAACGACTCGTTCTTGGAACGAACGATCTCCCGGATCGCCTCGTGCGGGCGAAGCCCGGGGCGGCGCGCGGACGGAAGCGTCAACCCGATATAGGCGTCGACGAGCCCGAGGATCTTCGCGGGGTCGCTGATGGCGGCGCCGGTCAGGCGCTGCGGAAACCCCTGACCCTGCTCGCGCTCGTGATGCTGCAGCACCGCCTCGACGATCTCTGCGGGAACGCCCCAATTCATCAAGAGCGCGGCCGAGCGCTGCGGATGTGAACGGTACACCGCCTGCTCCTCGCCTTCGGGCGCCTGCCACAGCGCGACGTCGATCAGCGCCCCCGCCATGCCGAGGCTCACGGCGCGCGCGCGCGCGTAGCCGACGTCGAGGCCGATACGGGCCGCGATGACGGCCACGCGGCTCTGGTGCGCGACGAGGGAGTCGACGCCGCTCGCGGCCGACGGAGAGTTGGCGAGCCAGAAGATCTCCGCGGAGCCCTCGAGCGATGCGACGACCCGGTGGATGATCTCCTCGAGATCGGGCCACGACGGGACGGCACCAGAGGCCACCTGTTCTTTCACGCCGGCCAGAAAGACGTGAAGGTCTTCGAAGACGCTCTTGACGGTGCCGACGACGACCGCGGGGGCGCGGAAGACGCGGGGCGCCGCAGGCACAGGGAGCGGCGGAGCCGCCGCGAGCCCTCGGACGAGGTCGCTCATCCGGACCATCAGGACACTCCGACCATGTCCTTGATGACCTCGACGACGATTTTCTCGTCGATCTCGCGCACGCGACGCGAGTACCCGACGAGAAGCGAGATGTCGCACACGTTGTTGATCTCGCGCGGGGTGCCGCGAGTGAAGTCGAAGATCAGCTTGATCGCCTGGTCGGTGAACATCGGATTCGGCCGGCCCGCCATCTTCAGGCGATGCGCGATGTAGTTGGCGGTGTGCGTATCGTCCAGCGTATTCAAATGGTACCGGATGGCGATGCGCTGGTCGAGGTGTTTGAGGCGGCGCACCTTGGCCGAAAGCTCCGGCGAGCCGATGAGCAGCACGGTCACGAGAAACCGGTCGTCGGTCTGGAAGTTCAGGAGCAGGCGCAGCTCTTCGAACACCGCGTCGTCCTCGATCAGCTGCGCCTCGTCGACGATGATCACGGTATCGCGGCCGCCCTGGAAGTTTCGGAAGAAGACGTCGTTGAGCTGGTGCAGCAGCTCGGGCTTCGCCGTCTCGCGCGTTTCGACGCCCAGCTGGTAGAGGACCTCGCGCAAAAAATCGGTCGCCGTCCAGCTCGGGTTGGTGAGAAGCCCGATCTCGTAACGTTCGGCCTCCAGGCGCTGGATGAGCGCGCGCGACAGTGTCGTCTTGCCGCACCCGTACTCGCCGGTGAGCATGCCGCACCCCTTGCGGTGCCGGACGGTGTAGACGAGGCGCACGAGCGCTTCCTCGTGCGCGGGCGAGAGGTAGAAAAATTTCGGGTTCGGCGAGTTGTCGAACGGCGGTTCGCTGAGACCCCAGTACGCTTCGTACACGACTATCGGCCCGTCGTCGTTCCGAGGGCGATCAATCGATAAAAGATACGTGGAGTCCGATGTTCAGGAGGCACGACGTTAGGAGGTCGATTGTCCCTGCACACCCGACAAAGCGTCAAGAAAAAAGCATGCCTTTCTGATACTTTGCTTGACAGGCCACACCCTGTTGAGCTTTTCATGACCCCTCACACCGCTCGCGCGGGCCTCCTCACCGCCGCCCTTCTGGTCTGCGCGGGGGCCGGGTTCGCCATTCATGCATTGTGGACTGCTCGCGTTATTCCATCGTCACCACCCCCGATGCAGGCCCTGAGCGCCGTCGATGCGCTACAGTCGGCCTTCGTTCAGGTCGCTGAGCGCGTGCGACCGTCGGTGGTCAACCTCGGCACGGTCCAAATGTCGCGAACGGCGCGCCGGCCGGTGGTTCCGGGCCCGTTCTCTGATGACCCCGTCTTCAAAGACTTTTTCGACCAGTTCTTCGGGCGGCGCGGCCAGGGCCCGTCGGAGGAGTTCCGCCAGTCCGGGCTCGGCTCGGGCGTCATCTTCGACAAGCGCGGCTACGTCCTCACGAACTTTCACGTGATCCGTGGCGCCGATGCGGTGACGGTCCGCCTCTCCTCGAAGCAAGAGTT
>JBGOTH010000171.1:0-6421 GCA_041476345.1 Methylomirabilia bacterium | reverse complement strand
GCTCGAGGCCTTCTTCGGGATCAAGGTCTTTCTCGAGCTGACCGTGCAGGTTCGGCGCAACTGGCGCAAGGACGAGCGCGCGCTCCGCGAGTTCGGCCTGCTCAGGACCTCCTGATGGCGCTCGGCAAGTCGGTCGCGGTCGTGATCGGGAGCTTCCCGCTCGGCGAGAGCGATCGCGTGGTGACGTTCTTCTCACGCGATCACGGCAAGCTGCGCGGAGTGGCGAAGGCGTCGCGGCGGCCGCGCTCACGCTTTACGGGCGCTCTCGAGCTGTTTACCCTGGGCGAGCTCGTGTTCTTCGATACCGGGAGGAGTGATCTCGTCCGGGTGGATCACTTCGACGTCCTGCACCCGCTGGCACGGCTGCGCGACGACCTCGGGCGGCTCGGTCACGCCGCGTGGGTCGTCGAGTGTGTCGGGCGTCTCACCGCCGAGCGGGATCCACACGTCGACCTCTACGCGCTCCTCGCGCGGAGCCTCCGCTCGATGGAACGGGCGCCGGCGGGGCGAGTGGCCGTGTGCTTCGTCGCGCGCTGTCTCGACGCGCTCGGTCATCGGCCGCGTCTCGACCGCTGCGTGGAGTGCGGCCGGCGCGCGCCGTTCGCGCGGGCGAGCCTCGACGAGGGCGGGCTCATCTGCGAGGGGTGCGCCCGCGGGCTGGCCGGTCTCGTGCCGATCTCGCCGGCGGCGATCGCCGGGCTGGAATGCCTCCGCGGCGCCGCGTGGGAGGAAGCTCTCAGCGCCCCGCTCGGCCGGACGGAGGGCGAGCTGAAGAGCGTGCTGGAAGCGCATATGACTCGACTCATCGGCCAGCCACCGCGCGCGACGAAGTTCCTGCGCGAGGTCCGGCGGCTGTCGGAAATCGCCGGAGATCGCGGATGAACATGGACGTCATCGTCTCCTTGGGTAAACGGCGGGGATTCATCTTCCAGTCGAGCGAGATCTATGGCGGAACGGGATCGTGCTGGGACTACGGGCCGCTTGGTGTCGAGCTGAAGAACAACATCAAGCGCGTGTGGTGGCGTGACTTCGTGCAGCGGCGCCCCGACATGGTCGGTCTCGACGCGTCGATCCTGATGCACCCGACGGTGTGGAAGGCCAGCGGGCACATCGACAACTTCACCGATCCGATGGTCGACTGCCGTGAGTGCAAGCGCCGATTTCGCGCGGACCAGATCGACGAGCTTCCGTGGCTGCATTTCTGCGAGGCGACGAAGGGGAACAAGTTCACCATCCCCGCCGGGGCGGCGTGCACGCACTGCGGCGCGCGGCGCACGCTGTGTCCCGAGTGCGGGAAGGGAGTGCTGACGGCGCCGCGGCAGTTCAACCTCATGTTCAAGACGTTCATGGGGCCGGTCGAGGAAGACGCCTCTCTGACCTACCTGCGCCCTGAAACGGCGCAAGGCATCTTCGTGAACTTCGACAACGTGCTGCAGGCGACGCGCAAGAAGCTGCCCTTCGGTATCGCGCAGATCGGCAAGGCGTTCCGCAACGAGATCACCCCGGGCAACTTCATCTTCCGGACGCGCGAGTTCGAACAGATGGAGATCGAGTACTTCGTCAGCCCCCACGACACGGTCGAGGGCCGTCCAGCCGACGAGCATTCGCACGATCGATGGATCGAGGCGTGTCAGGCGTGGTTCACGGAGTACGGGCTCTCGCCGGACCACATGCGGCTGCACGAGCACCCTGAGGCCGAGCTCGCGCACTACGCGAAGCGGACGGTCGACATCCTCTATCAATTTCCGATGGGCTGGAGCGAGCTCATGGGCATCGCCAACCGCACCGACTTCGACCTCAAGCAGCATGCGAAATTCAGCGGGAAGTCGCTCACGTGGTTCGATGAAGACCGCAAGGCGCACGTCATTCCGTTCGTGATCGAGCCGTCGGCCGGCGTGGACCGCGCTCTGCTGGCCTTCCTGCTCGACGCCTACGAGGAGGAGGAGGTTCGCGGCGACAAGCGCGTCGTCCTTCGTTTCCATCGCGAGCTGGCGCCGATCAAGATCGCCGTCCTGCCGCTTCTCAAGAAGCGAGGCGACATCGTCGCGCGCGGGCACGAGCTGCGGGACGGCCTCGCGCGACGGTGGACCACCGTCTACGACGACACGGCGGCGATCGGGCGCCTGTACCGCCGGCAGGACGAAGTGGGGACGCCCTACTGCGTGACCGTGGACGTGAAGACGGTCGGTGATACCGAGAAGGCGGAAGCCGGCGACGGCAGGGTCACCATCCGGGAGCGCGATTCCATGGAGCAGATTCGCGTTCCGATGGACGCGCTCCACGGTGTCTTCGGGCGGCTCCTGGATGACGGCGCCCCGTGGGCGGACGTCGCGCGCGACTTTCCTCGCGCGGAGGGCTCAGGCCCGACGATCTAGGGCGCGGACGTTTGCTGGGCCGGGGCTGGCGACGGTGGCGTCGTCGGCACGCTCTGGCGGCGGGGGCCGCACGTCGTCGCCGGCTCGGTGCCTCGCACGAAGGCCATCGTCACCACGCGCACGCACTCGTTTGAAGGATCGAGATCGATCGGGACGAGGACGACGCGCTCGGGAACCGGGAAGTCTTCCTTCGGGCTGTCGCCGAGCACCTTACCCATGTAGCTGACCCAGATCGGCACAGCCACGCGTGAGCCGGTTTCGTCCTTTCCGAGACTTCGCGGCCGGTCATAGCCCACCCACACGCCGGTGGCGATCTTCGGCGTGAAGCCGATGAACCACGCGTTCGAATAGTCGTCGGTCGTGCCCGTCTTCGCCGCGATCGGGCGGCCCAGCACCTTGGCGGCCTGGCCCGTGCCGCGCTCGACCACGCCACGCATCATGTGGGTGATCACGTATGCCGTCTCCTGCGCGATGGCCTCGCGTCCCTGCGGGACGTGTTCTTCGAGGAGCTGGCCCTGGCCGTTCGTGACGTAGCGGATCGTCGTCGGCTGCATCCACGTGCCCTGGTTGGCGAGCACGCCGTACGCGGACGTCAGCTCGAGGAGCGTGAGGTCGGACGTGCCGAGCGCCATGCTGAGGTTCACGTCGAGCGGACTCGTCACGCCGAGCCGGCGCGCCACCTGCACGGTGCGGTTGACGCCGATCCGCTCCTGCAGCTTCACGGTGACGACGTTGACGGATTCCTCGAGCGCCTGCTGGAGCGTCGTGGCGCCGCGGAACTTTCGGTCGTAGTTCTTAGGCTTCCAGACGTTGCCGCCGCCGATCGGATACGAGACCGGCGAGTCCTCGATACGGCTGGCGGCGGTGAATCCGGACTCGAGCGCGGCGATGTAGACGAACGGCTTGAAGGCCGAGCCCGGCTGACGTTTCGCCTGGACGGCGCGATTGAACTCGCTCCGGAAGAAATCGTAGCCGCCGACCAGCGCGCGCACATATCCCGTTTGCGGCTCGAGCGTCACGACAGCGCCTTCGGGATGCTCGCCGGGCCGTGTCGTCTTGCTGCGGCCCTCCAGCGTTTTGAGCCCATCGCGTAACGCCTGCTCGGCGGCGAGCTGCATGGTCGGATTGAGCGTCGTGTAGACGTTCAGGCCGCCCTTGAACACCATGTCGGCCCCGTGCCTTGCCTCGAGCGTCTGCTGCACGTATTCGAGGAAGTACTGGCCGGTCGTGCGGCGGCGCTCGGGCGGAATGAGCCCGAGGTCGGTACGCGCGAACTGCCTGGACTCCTCCTCCTTCAGCGCGCCGAACTCGACCATGCGACGGAGCACCACTTCGCGACGACGCTTGGCGAGGTCGGCATGGTCGAACGGGGAGTACGCGGACGGCGCTCGCGGAAGACCGGCGAGAAGGGCGGCTTCGCGGACGTTCAACTCGGAGACCGACTTGCCGAAGTACGTGCGGGAGGCCGCCTCGACCCCGTACGCGCCGTGGCCGAAGTAAATCTGGTTCAGGTACATCTCGAAGATGCGGTCCTTGCTGTAGCGCCGTTCCAGCTCGAGCGCGAGCACCGCCTCCTTCATCTTGCGCTCGAGGCTTTTGTCCGGCGTCAGGAAGAGGACCTTGGTGAGTTGCTGCGTGATCGTGCTGCCGCCCTCGACGACACGGCGCCGTCGGTAGTTCTGCCAGACGGCGCGTCCGATGCCGATCGGGTCGATGCCCCAGTGCTGATAGAAGCGCCGGTCTTCCGTCGCGAGGACGGCGTCGCGCAACGCACGGGGAATGAGGGCGAGCGGCACGAAGATCCGCCGCTCGACATGAAGCTCGGTGATCAGCTCGTCATTGTCGTCATAGACCTTGGTGCCCTGCATCGGTTGGAAGCTCTCGAGGGAGGCGACATTCGGCAGCGAGCGGGGGAGGACCGTGAACGCCCACAGTGCGGCGACGCCGACCGCAGAACCCACCAGGAGGGCGATGATTCCGATGCTGATCAGCAGGGGCCGGAGCCACCGTCTCGTCGCAGCCGCGCTTGCAGGCGCCCCGGCCGCTCGTTTCTTCGAAGCCATGCACTTCCTATTTTATACTGACGGGCGTCGCGTTTCCCGCTCTCCTTGCAGAATGCGATAATCCCACTCGTGACTGCCCGTACGCACCCGCTCCTCGCCGACCTTGCCGCGCGCGAGCTGATCGTGGACTCGACGCCGGCCGACGAGCTCGCGGCGCACTTGTCCGCCGCGCGCCGGAGCGTCTACATCGGCTTCGACCCGACGGCGGACAGCCTGCACGTGGGCAACTTGCTGGGGCTCGTGCTCCTGCGCCGGGTTCAGCTCGCCAGCCATCGCCCGATCGTGCTCGTCGGTGGCGGCACCGGCCTCATCGGCGATCCCAGCGGGAAGGTTGGCGAGCGCGTCCTCAACGAGGTGGAGACGGTGCTGGCGTGGTCGGAGCGCTTGAAGCGTCAGGTGAGCCGTTTCGTCGATTTCGATCGCGGCACGAACGCCGCGGTCCTCGCGGACAACCACGAGTGGCTGTCGACACTAGCGCTCATTCCGTTTCTGCGCGACGTCGGCAAGCACTTCTCGGTCAGCGCGATGCTCGCGAAGGAGTCGGTCAAGTCGCGGCTGGCGGCAGGTATCTCGTACACGGAGTTCAGCTATCAGCTCCTTCAGGCCTACGACTTCCTGGAGCTGTCGAGGCGCTACGGTTGCACGATGCAGATGGGCGGGAGTGATCAGTGGGGCAACATTACCGCCGGCATCGATCTCATCCGGCGGATCGACGGGGCGGCTGCCCACGGTTTTACGCATCCGCTCGTCGCGAAAGCCGACGGCAGCAAATTCGGCAAGTCAGAGGGCGGCACGGTCTGGCTCGACTCCGCGAAAACGTCGCCGTACGAGATGTATCAGTTCTGGCTCAACACTGCGGACGTGGACGTGGTGCGCTTTCTAAAATTCTACACGCTGCTGCCGATCCCCGCGATTGACGACCTCCGCGTGGCGGCGCAGGACCACCCCGAGAAGCGTGAGGCGCAACGCGTGCTGGCGCACGAAGTCACGCAGCTCGTACACGGCGCCAACGGTGTTCGAGACGCGGAGTCAATCACCGCCTCGCTGTTCACCGGCGATGTCGGCGGTCTCTCGGCTGATCAACTGCGTCAAGCGTTCGCTGGTGCGCCAACCACCGAGCTCTTGCCCGAAGATCTCGGCGTACCCCTCGTCGACATGCTTGTACGCGTCGGACTCGCCGAATCGAAACGGCAGAGTCGCGAACTCCTGTCGACGGGCGCCATCCAGATCAATGGGCGACGGGTGAGTTCCGTCGATGCCGTCCTGTCACCCGATGCAGTCCTTCCGGGAGGATTCGTGGTTCTGCGCAAGGGTAAAAGAACCTTTCATATCGCGAGGTTGGTCGTAGAATAGAAAAGACATCGGCAAAGAGTTGACACGGCCTGGATGGATGCGTATATTCAATCTTCGCCCGTGCTCATGGTGCGGGCCGGTCTAGAGGTAAGATCCGGTCACCTCCCAAGCTGACCGCCGTTCTTTGACACTTGGATATGCTACTGGCTCACCGAAAAGGTGTGAGCACCATCCGTTCTATGAGTGCCTTGCGCTCGGCCGAGTAACTGTCGCAGTACACAGTGAAAACGTTCGAGCTTCGAGGACCAGGTTCAACGCTGTTTTTGGCGAGTTTGATCCTGGCTCAGAGCGAACGCTGGCGGCGTACTTAACACATGCAAGTCGAACGAGGAGCTTCAGTGTAGCAATACATCGGAGCTTCTAGTGGCGTACGGGTGAGTAACACGTGGGCAACCTGCCCTAGAGTCCGGGATACCCTTCCGAAAGGGAGGCTAATACTGGATACGTTCCTTGGGTCGCGAGACTTGAGGACGAAAGGTAGCGAAAGCTTCCGCTCTTGGAGGGGCTCGCGGCCTATCAGCTAGTTGGTGAGGTAATGGCTCACCAAGGCTATGACGGGTAGCTGGTCTGAGAGGACGACCAGCCACACGGGAACTGAGACACGGTCCCGACTCCTACGGGAGGCAGCAG
>JBGOTH010000170.1:0-6448 GCA_041476345.1 Methylomirabilia bacterium | reverse complement strand
TTCGTCGCGCGCGGGGCGGCGCCCGGAGACCGCCGCGTCTACGCGCTGGAGCTCACGGCGGCGGGCCGTGCGCTGGTCGACGACCTGCACGCCATTCAGACGCGGTCGATGCGGCAGGTGCTCACGCGCATGTCGCTTCCAGATCGTCAGCGGCTTATCCGGGGGCTCGAAGCGCTCGTCGCCGCGGCCCGCCAAACCTCCGAGGAGGGCAGGGGATGAGAATGTGGCGCTCCACGATCGCTCTGATCGCGCTGGCCACGGGGCTGGCCGGCTGCTCCGATCGAGCCGGCGCCCAGAAGGGCCCGCCCGCGCCGCCTGCAGTCCCGGTAAGCGTCGCCGAGGTGACGGAACGAACGGTGCCGCTGCAGGTGGCGGCCGTCGGCAACGTCCAGGCCTACACCACCGTCTCGGTCAAATCCCAAGTCGCCGGCGAGATCCAGCAGGTGCATTTCGGGGAGGGACGTGATGTCAGGCGCGGAGACCTGCTCCTCACGATCGATCCGCGGCCGTTCGAGGCCGCGCTCCGCCAGGCGGAGGCGGCGCTCGGCCAGCGGCAGGCCGAAGTCTCGCAGGCTCGGGCGAATCTTGCCCGCGACGTCGCGCAGCAGGACTGGGCGCAGACGCAGGAGAAGCGCTACCAGGCACTGCTCGCCAAGGAGCTGATCGCACGCGAGCAATACGAGCAGCTTCGGACGAACATGGCGGCGATGGAAGCGACGGTCCGCGCCGATCGTGCGGCCGAGCAGAACACCCAGGCGGCCGTGGCCGCCGGGCAGGCCGCTGTCGACACCGCGCGCCTGCAGCTGTCGTACACGCGCATCCACTCGCCGATCGACGGGCGCACGGGCAACCTTCTCGTCCAGCGCGGCAACGTCATCAAAGCCAACGAGGACAACCCGCTCGTGGTCATCGCGCAGGTCCATCCGATCTACGTCTCCTTCGCGGTGCCCGAGCGGCATCTCTCCGCCATCAAGCGGTTTCAGTCGGCGGCGGCCTTGAAGGTAGACGTGCGCGCGCCCAACCAGGCGAACGCCTCCGGCTCGCTCACGTTCATCAACAACACCGTCGACGCCACCACCGGCACGATCCAGCTCAAGGCGACGTTCGCCAACACGGACAACGCTCTGTGGCCCGGGCAGTTCGTCGAGGCGGCGCTGACGCTGAGCAGCCAGACGGCGATGGTCGTGCCGTCACAAGCCATCCAGCCCGGCCAGCAGGGCCCCTACGTTTTTGTGGTGGGGCCCGACCTCCGTGTCGAGGCGCGCAAGGTGGACCCCGGCCAGCGCCTGGAGCGCGACACTGTCGTCACCGGGTTGAAGGTCGGTGAACGCGTGGTCACCGACGGTCAGCTCCGGCTGATTCCCGGTGCGAAAGTCGAGATCAAGGCGGCCAAGACGTCGTGAGCCCCGAGCTCTTCATCCGGCGCCCGGTGTTCACGACGCTGCTGATGGCGGCCATCCTCCTCTTCGGCGTGATGGCGTACCGGCTCTTGCCTGTGAGCGACCTGCCGAACGTCGACTTCCCGACGATCCAGGTGACCGCGCAGCTTCCGGGCGCCAGCCCGGAGACGATGGCGTCCGCGGTGGCGACGCCGCTCGAGCGGCAGTTCACCACCATCGCCGGCATCGACTCGATGACGTCGACGAGCGCGCTCGGTCTCACGAGCATCACGATCCAGTTCACGCTCGACCGCAGCATCGACGGCGCCGCCCAGGACGTGCAGGCGGCGATCACGAAGGCGTCGTCGCTCCTGCCGCCCAACATGCCGATCCCGCCCTTCTACCAGAAGGTCAATCCGGCGGATCAGCCCGTCATCTACCTGGCGCTCAGCTCGCCCACGCTGCCGCTCTACACCGTGGACGAGTACGCGCAGACGAACCTCGCACAGCGGATCTCCACGATCAGCGGGGTGGCGCAGGTCACGATCTTCGGCTCGCAGAAGTACGCGGTGCGCGTGCAGGTCGATCCGCGGGCGCTCGCCGCGCGTGGCATCGGGATCAACGAGGTCGAGCAGGCGGTGGCCAGCGCCAACGTCAACAAGCCGACGGGCACGCTCTACGGCGCTCACCAGACGTTCAACGTGCAGGCGACCGGCCAGCTCATGGATGCGGCGGGCTACCGCCCGCTCATCGTGGCGTACCGCAACGGTGCGCCGGTACGTCTCGACGAGCTCGGCCGCGTCATCGACGGCGTGCAGACCGACAAGGTCGCGAGCTGGTTCAACGACGACCGCGCGGTCGTGCTCGCCGTCCAGCGGCAGCCGGGGACGAACACGATCGAGGTCGTCGACGCGATCCGCAGGCTGCTCCCCGTCTTCCGCCAGCAGCTCCCGGCCTCGGTGGCCCTCAACGTCGTCTACGACCGGTCGGTCGCCATCCGCGACTCCGTGCACGACGTGCAGTTCACGCTCGGGCTGACGATCGCCCTCGTGATCCTCGTCATCTTCCTGTTCCTGCGCAACGTCTCCGCGACGGTGATCCCGAGCCTCGCCGTGCCGCTGTCGATCGTCGGCACCTTCGCCGTGATGTACGTGTTCGGCTACACGATCGACATCATCTCGCTCATGGCGCTGACGCTCTGCGTCGGCTTCGTCGTTGACGATGCGGTGGTCATGCTGGAGAACATCGTCCGCCACATGGAAGCGGGCGAGGACCGGATGACCGCCGCGCTGAAGGGCGCGCGGGAGATCGGGTTCACGATCTTGTCGATGACGCTCTCGCTCGCCGCGGTGTTCATCCCCGTGCTCTTCATGGGCGGGGTGGTAGGCCGGCTGCTCCACGAGTTCGCCGTCGTGATCGGCGCCGCCGTCATCGTGTCCGGCATCGTCTCGCTGACGCTGACGCCGATGCTCTGCAGCCGGTTCCTCCGCCCCCCGCATGGCGGGCACAATCGGCTCTACCAGGTCTCCGAGCGATTCTTCGACGGCATGCTCCACACGTACGAGCGGACGCTCCGCTGGACGCTCGGGCATCGCCGGCTCACGATGGCGACGCTCGTCGCGACGTTCGTGCTGACGGCCTACCTCTTCGTCCTCATCCCGAAGGGCTTCATCCCGAACGAAGACAACGGCACGATCTTCGCGTTCACGGAGGCGGCCCAGGACGTGTCGTTCGAGTCGATGATGGCGCACCAGCGTGCGGTGGCGGATATCGTCCGGCAGCAGCCGTATGTCGATCAGTTCATGTCGTTCATCGGCGCCAGCGGGGCGAGCACGGTCCTCAACAACGGGCGTATCTTCATGCGGCTCAAGCCCCGCGCGGAACGCCAGCCCGCCGAGAAGCTCATCGAGGAATTGCGCCCGAAGCTCGCGATGGTCCCGGGGATCCGTGTCTATCCGCAGATCCTGCCCACGATCCGGATCGGCGGCCAGCTCACGAAGGCGCTCTACCAGTACACGCTCCAGGACGCCGATCTGCAGGAGCTCTACCACTGGGCGCCGCGCCTGGTCGAC
This sequence comes from Methylomirabilia bacterium, assembly GCA_041476345.1. Taxonomy (GTDB): domain Bacteria; phylum Methylomirabilota; class Methylomirabilia; order Rokubacteriales; family CSP1-6; genus VGLJ01. The sequence goes on along the minus strand of JBGOTH010000170.1, from coordinate 2,997 downwards.
CGGCTCCGCGGGCTGCCGGGACTTCAGGACGTGAACTCCGATTTGCAGATCACCAGCCCGCAGATCACCGTCGACATCGATCGCAACAGGGCCTCCACGCTCGGTGTGACCGCCGACCAGATCGAGAGCGCGCTCGGCGCCGCCTACGGCGCAAAGCAGGTCTCGACGATCTACACGCCATCCAATCAGTACTGGGTCATCCTCGAAGTCGATCCGCGGTACCAGCGCGACCCCACGGCGCTGCCGCTGCTCTACATCCGCTCGAGCTCGGGCAAGCTCGTGCCGCTCGACTCGCTGGCCACGCTGACGCCGGGGCTGGGCCCGCTGACCGTGAACCATCTCGGCCAGCTCCCCGCGGTCACGGTCTCCTTCAATCCGAAGCTGGGTGTCTCGCTCAGCGAGGCGGTCGCGCAGGTCGAGAACGTCCAGCGTGAGCTTCGAATCCCGGCCACGCTGAGCGCCACGTTCCAGGGGACCGCGCAGGCGTTTCAGTCGTCGTTGAAAGGGCAGGGTGTCCTGCTGCTCGTCACGATCCTCGTGATCTACCTGGTGCTCGGCATCCTCTACGAGAGCTTCATCCATCCGCTCACGATCCTGTCCGGGCTGCCGTCAGCGGGGGTGGGCGCGTTGCTCACGCTCCTACTCTTCGGGTACGAGCTCAATGTCTACGGCTTCGTCGGCATGATCATGCTGGTCGGCATCGTGAAGAAGAACGCGATCATGATGATCGACGTCGCGATCGAGATGCAGCGCGCCGGCGCCAGCCCGCACGACGCGATCTACCAGGGGTGCCGGCTGCGCTTCCGTCCGATCATGATGACGACGATGGCCGCGCTGCTCGGCACGCTGCCGATCGCGCTCGGCGTCGGCGTGGGTGCGGATGCCCGGCGCCCGCTCGGTCTCGCGGTGGTGGGCGGTCTTCTCGTCTCCCAGCTCCTGACGCTCTACATCACGCCGGTGCTCTACCTCTACATGGAGTCGGCGCAGACGTGGATGGCGAGCCAGCCGATCTCTCGCGTGCTGCGCTGGCGGCGTCACGCGATGCCGGCGCCACATCCCGCCGACTAGGCGCACTCAACGAGGAGAACCGTGACGATGGCGAAGGCCGACTCTCTCGCGAGCATTCTCGAATCCAGCCCGGCCGTGTGGGAGATCACGACGTCCGGCGAGGGTCCCAAGGGACGGCTGCCCATCACCGCCGAGATGCTGCTCGAGCGCCCGAGCGGCGACATCTTCGGGCTCACGCAGAACGCCGGCATGGGATGGGATCCGCGCGAGCTCGGCCGACCGCAGTACCTGATCCTCGGCACGCAGGGCGGTGTCCGCGCGCCCGACGGCCGTCCGATCGCGCTCGGCTACCACACCGGGCACTGGGAGATCGGGCTCCTCATCGAGGCAGCGGCGCGTGAGCTGGCCGCGCTCGAGTGCCTGCCGTTCGCCGCGTTCTGCTCGGATCCGTGCGACGGACGTACGCAAGGCACGGTCGGCATGATGGACAGCCTCGCGTACCGCAACGACGCCGCGCTCGTGTTCCGACGTCTGATCCGCTCGCTGCCGACGCGGCAGGGCGTGATCGGGGTGGCGACGTGCGACAAGGGCCTCCCTGCGATGATGCTGGCGCTGGCCGCGATGCGCGATCTGCCGACCGTGCTCGTCCCCGGCGGCGTGACGCTGCCGCCGCAGAACGGAGAGGACGCCGGGAAGATCCAGTCGATCGGAGCGCGGTTCGCCCACGGAGAGATCACGCTCGAGCAGGCGGCGGATCTCGGCTGCCGCGCGTGCGGCTCGCCGGGCGGCGGCTGCCAGTTCCTCGGAACCGCGGCGACGTCGCAGGTCATCGGCGAAGCGCTGGGACTGACGCTGCCCCACGCCGCCCTCGCGCCCTCGGGGCAGCCCGTATGGCTCGACATGGCGCGACGGTCGGCACGCGCGGTCGTCGCACTGCGCGAACGAGGACTCGCCACGCGTGACATCGTCACCGATGCGGCCGTGCGGAACGCGATGGTCGTGCACGCCGCGTTCGGAGGCTCGACGAACCTTCTGCTGCATCTGCCGGCGATCGCACATGCGGCTGGCCTTCGACGGCCGTCGGTGGCGGACTGGATCGACGTCAATCGGCGCGTGCCGCGCCTCGTGGACGTGCTGCCCAACGGGCCGGTCGGTCATCCGACCGTGCGCGTCTTCCTCGCAGGCGGCGTGCCGGAGGTGATGCTCCACCTCCGCCGGCTCAATCTGCTCGACGAGCGCTGCCTGACCGTGGCCGGCGAGCCGCTCGGACAGCTCCTCGACTGGTGGGAAGCCTCGGATCGCCGGCGCGCGATGCGCGCGCGCCTGCAAGCGGTGGACGGCGTCGATCCTGACGACGTCATCATGAGCGTCGAGCGGGCGCGAGGGCGTGGCCTCACGAGCACGGTGACGTTTCCACGCGGCAATCTCGCGCCGGAAGGATCCGTGATCAAAAGCACCGCGATCGATCCATCCGTGGTGGACACGGACGGCGTCTATCGGAAGACCGGCCCCGCGCGCGTGTTCACTCGGGAGCGTGATGCGATCGCCGCGATCAAGAGCCAGGGCGAAGACCGCATCAAGGCCGGCGATATCCTCGTGCTGATCTGCCGCGGCCCCCTCGGTGCTGGGATGGAAGAGATCTACCAGATCACCGCGGCGCTCAAGCACCTGTCCTTCGGGAAGCACGTGGCGGTCCTCACCGACGCTCGATTCTCCGGCGTCTCGACGGGCGCGTGCATCGGCCATGTCGGCCCCGAAGCCCTCGCGGGTGGCCCGATCGGCAAGGTGGTGGACGGTGATCTCATCCGGATCGTCGTCGACCGCAATCGCCTCGAGGGCACCGTCGATCTGGTCGCCGAGCGGGCAGCTGGGCCACCCGAGTGGGCGGGCGAAGCCCGGGAGCCCGTGAGTTCAAAAACCGGCGACCGCATACTCGCCGCGCGCGCTCCGCGATCCGACCTCGCGCCCGATCCCAACATCTCCCCGGAC
>JBGOTH010000169.1:0-6519 GCA_041476345.1 Methylomirabilia bacterium | reverse complement strand
CGTCATGAGCATCGAGACTTCATCCTCGGGCCGGTTCCAGTTCTCGGTCGAAAACGCGTAGAGCGTCAGATAGCGGACGCCGACCGCGTCCGCCGCGCGCACGATCGCGCGCGCGGTCTTGACGCCCTCGTGGTGGCCCGCGATCCGCGGGTACCCGCGAGCGGTCGCCCAGCGACCGTTCCCGTCCATGATGATGGCGATGTGCACGGGCACGGGCTGGCGACGCACGAGCTCCACGAGCCCGGCATCGCTCACGCCCTCGATCTCGGGCCGCCCGGCGGGAGCCGGCGACTTCGCCCTCGCGCGCCGCCATCGCATCAGAACGAGAGGATCTCCTGCTCCTTCTTCTTCAGGAGCTCGTCGACCTTGGCAATGTGCTGATCGGTCGTCTTCTGGATCTGATCGTGACCCCGGCGTTCTTCGTCCTCGGTGATGGACGTTTTCTTGTCCTTCGCCATCGACTTCAGCCGGTCGTTGGCCTCGCGGCGGATGTTGCGGATCGCCACGCGGCCTTCCTCGGCCACCTTCCCCGCCGACTTCGCGAGCTGCTTGCGCCGCTCTTCGGTCAGCGTGGGCATGATGAGACGAACGACCTTGCCGTCGTTCTGCGGGTTCACGCCGAGGTCCGCGACTTGGATGGCCTTCTCGATGGCCTTGAGCTGCGCGGCCTCCCAGGGCTGGATCACGATCGTGCGCGCGTCCGGCACGGAGACCGACGCCATCTGGTTCAGCGGGGTCGGGGTGCCGTAGTAGTCCACGCGGACGCCGTCGAGCAGATTCGCCGACGCGCGGCCCGTGCGGATCGCCGTGAACTCGCGCGCCAGCGCTTCGAGGGCGGCCTTCATCCGGGTGTCGAGGTCCCGCAGCACGCTCTGCATGCCGTCAACCTCCTTCTGCCGAGACGATCGAGCCCACAGGCTCGCCTCGCACGATGCGCGTGATATTGCCGGCACGCGTGAGGTCGAAGACGACGATGGGCAGCTTGTTGTCCATGCACAGCGAGATCGCCGTCGCGTCCATGACTTCGAGGCCACGGCTCAGCACCTCACGATAGGTCACGTGGGCCAACCGCGCCGCCGTCGCATCGAGCTTGGGATCGGCCGAATAGATCCCGTCCACCTTCGTGGCCTTCATGATGGCATCGGCGCCGATCTCCACCGCGCGCAGCGCGCCCGCGGTGTCGGTCGTGAAGAACGGGTTGCCGGTCCCGGCCGCGAAGATCACCACGCGGCCCTTCTCGAGATGGCGGATCGCGCGGCGGCGGATGTACGGCTCCGCCACCGCACGCATCTCGATGGCGGACAGCACGCGCGTCTGGAGGCCGGCCTTCTCGAGCCCGTCCTGGAGCGCGAGCGCGTTGATGATGGTGGCGAGCATGCCCATGTAGTCGGCGGTGGCGCGATCCATGCCCCCGGCGCTCGCGGCGACACCGCGAAAGATGTTGCCGCCGCCGATGACGATCGCCACCTGCACGCCGAGCGCCGTGACCTCGCGCACTTCGGCGGCGACGCGCTCGAGCACGGGCGGATCGATGCCGTAACCCTGGCTGCCCGCGAGCACTTCGCCCGAGAACTTCAGGACGATGCGGCGGTAGACCGGCGGTCCGGCGCCTCCCTCGGCGGTCACGCGGCTATCCCGCCTCGCCGACCTGGAAGCGGGCGAAGCGCCTCACGACGACGCGCTCACCCGTCTTCGCCGTCGTCGTCGCCACGAGGTCCTTCACCTGCGTCTTGCCGGTCACATCCTTGATGAACGGCTGCTCCAGCAGGCACGACTCGGCGAAGAACTTCTCGAGCTTGCCCTCGACGATCTTGTCGATGATCTGCGGCGGCTTCTTCTGGTCCGCCATCTGGCCGCGATAGATCTCGCGCTCCTTCTCGAGCGTCTCGCCCGGCACGTCCTCGCGCGCGACGAACAACGGGTTGGCGGCAGCCACTTGCATCGCGAGGTCCTTGACCAGCTCCTGAAACACATCCGTCCGGGCCACGAAGTCGCTCTCGCAATTCACCTCGACGAGGACGCCCAGCTTCGCGCCGGCGTGGATGTAGGAACCGACCACGCCTTCCTTGGCTTCGCGGCCGGCCTTCTTCGCCGCGGAGGCGATGCCCTTCTTGCGGAGATACTCGACGGCCGTCTCCAAATCGTCGCCGGAGGCGGTCAGCGCCTCCTTGCAGTCCATGACGCCGGCGCCCGTGCGGTCTCTGAGCTCCTTGACGAGCTGCGCGCTCGCGGCCATCCCTAGGCCTCCGCCGGCGCCGCCGCCATCTCGGGCTCCGCCTCATCCGCGACCGCCTCCGTCTCGTCCTTCGACAGCGTGCCGCGCCCTTCGTTGATCGCGTCCACGATGCGCGCGGTGATCAGGCGCACGGCGCGGATCGCGTCGTCGTTGCCCGGGATCGGGTAGTCGATCCCGGTGGGATCGCAGTTCGTGTCGACGATGGCGACGATCGGGATCCCGAGGCGCCGCGCCTCGGCCACCGCGATGTTCTCCTTGCGGGGATCGATGATGAACACGGCCGACGGCAGCGACTCCATCGCCTTGATGCCGATCAGCGCCTTCTCGAGCTTCGCGCGCTCGCGGTCGAGCTCGAGCGCTTCCTTCTTGGATACCCGCTCGTACTCGCCCGTCTCCTTCATCTCCTCGAGCTTCTTGAGCCGGGCGATCGACTTGCGGATGGTCGTGAAGTTGGTGAGCGTACCGCCGAGCCAGCGCTGGTTCACGTAGTACATTCCGCAGCGGCCCGCTTCGTCGAACACGGTCTCCTGCGCCTGCTTCTTCGTGCCGATGAAGAGCATGGTCCCGCCCTGCGCGGAGAGGTCGCGCACGAACGCGTAGGCGTCGCGGAACTTCTTGAGCGTCTTCTGGAGATCGATGATGTAGATGCCGTTGCGCTCGCCGAAGATGTACTTCTGCATCTTGGGGTTCCAGCGCTTGGTCTGGTGGCCGAAGTGCACCCCGGCCTCGAGCAGTTCCTTCATCGTCAGAGCAGCCATGCGTCCTCCTCGGTTTGCCTCCGCCGCGCCTCAGGGTCGCCCCTGCACCGAAGCTCGCGCGGCGTGCGTGATGTGGATCGTCTGTTGAACCTTGACGGCCCATGGCCGTCAATTTATGTCTGGACCTCGACGGCCCATGGCCGTCAACTGTGTTTACGTCGTGTACTTGGCGTTCAGGCGGACGTACTCCTCGCTGAGGTCGCACGTCCACACGGTCTCCTCGCCCCGCCCGAGGCCGAGGTCGATGGCGATGGTGTAGTCCGTTCCTCCCATGATCTCGCGAACGCGTTCCACGCGCACGCCTTCCCGCAGCATGCCGCGCTCGACGATCGTCTCGTCGTTGAAGCTGATGGCGACCTTGTCCTGGTCGATGCGCGCGGGCGATTTGCCGAGCGCCATCATGATCCGGCCCCAGTTGGGATCGTGGCCGTTGATGGCCGTCTTCACGAGCGGCGAGTTGGCGACGCTGCGCGCGGCGGCCAGCGCATCCCGGCGGCTGGCCGCGCCGCGCACGGTGACGGTGACGAGCTTGGTCGCGCCTTCTCCGTCGGTGACGAGCATGCGCGCGAGCTTGCCCGAGAGCGCGTCGAGCGCGCGCGCGAACTGGCGCATGCCGCGCCCGCCCATCTCGAGCGGCGCGTTCTCGGCGAGGCCGTTCGCGAGCACGGCTACCGTGTCGCTCGTCGACTGATCGCCGTCCACCGTCACGCGATTGAACGAGCGGCTCACCGCCTGCCGCGTCACGGCCCCCAGCGCGTCGCGGGCGATGACGGCGTCGGTGACGATGAAGCAGAACATCGTCGCGAGGTGCGGCTCCAGCATCGCCACGCCCTTCGCCATGCCGCCCAGGGTGACTGGACGGCCGTTGACGTCGACGCGCAGCGCCGCTTCCTTAGGACGCGTGTCGGTGGTCATGATCGCCTCGGCGGCGCTGCGTCCGCCCTTCGGCGAGAGCGACTTCGCGAGCTTCGGCAGCGCCGCGCGGATCTTGTCCATCGGCAGCGGCACGCCGATGACGCCGGTCGCCGCGATGAGGACGTGCTTGGCGGGGATCTTCAGAAGCTCCCCCGCGAGCCGGGTCATCTCACGCGCGTCCCGCAGCCCCTGCTCGCCGGTGCAGACGTTGGCGCAACCGCTGTTGGCGAGGATGGCCTGGGCCACACCGTTGCGGACGTGGTCCATGGACACCTGCACGGGAGCGCCCTTCACCTGGTTGGACGTGAAGACGGCCGCCGCCCGCCCGGGCGTCGACGAGTAGATGAGGGCCAGATCCTTCCGGCCGCTCGGTTTGAGGCCGGCCGCCACGCCCCCCGCGAGGATTCCGGGGACCGCCGTGACGCCGCCGTCGAGCCACTCGATCTCGGCCAACCTAGCTCCGGACCGTTGAGTTCGTTGAGCTCATGGATACACCGGAGGCGCTTCGAGGCCGGTGCGCTCGTTCCACCCGAACATCACGTTGAGGTTCTGCACGCCGTTCGCGGAGCCACCCTTTCCGAGATTGTCGATCGCCGAGACACACACCGCGCGGCCCGTGCGGACGTCGGCGACGACGGTCACGTCGCAGTAGTTCGAACCCGCGACGGCGCGGGTCGCGGGACGCTGGCCCTCGTCGAGCACGCGCACGAACGGTTCGCCGGCGTAGAACTCACGATAGACCTTCACGAGCTCGGCCGTCGAGAGCCGCGTCGCGAGCGGCACCGACGCGGTCGTGAAGAGCCCGCGATTCAACGGCACGAGGTGCGGCGTGAAGGCCACGCGCACGGACTCGCCCGCGAGCAACGAGAGCTCCTGCTCCATCTCCGCCGTGTGACGGTGGAAGCCGATGCCGTACGCCTGCACGTTCTCGTTCGCTTCGGTGAAGAGGTACATCGGGTCGGGCTTTCGACTCTGGGCGCCCGCGCCGCTCACTCCGGACTTGCCGTCGACGACGATGCCGTCGAGCCGCGCGAGCCCACCCTTCACGAGCGGCGCCATGGCGAGAATCGCGCCCACCGGGTAGCAGCCGGGTGACGCCACGAGCGCCGCACCTGCGATGGCTTTGCGATGCAGCTCCGGCAGTCCGTACACGGCGTGCGTGAGCCCGTCGGGATCGAGATGCTCGGCCTTGTACCACTCGACGTAGTCGCCGGCGCTCTTGAGTCGATAGTCCGCGGAGAGGTCGATCACCTTCGCGCCCGCGGCGCGCAGCACGGGGACCGCGCGCTGCGACTCGAGATGCGGCAGCGCGAGGAAGACGACGTCGGCGACTTCGGCCAGCCACCGCGGTTCGAGCTCGTGGAACGCGAGGTCGGTGAGCCCTCGGAGATGCGGGTACGCGTGGTCCAGGCGCTCACCGGAAAGCCGATCCGACGTCACACCCGTGAGGGTAACGTTTGGATGGACGTGGAGCAGACGGAGCAACTCCGCTCCCATGTAGCCACTGGCGCCCGCAACCGCGACACGAATCATCGGCTGCTTACCGCTTCGAATACTGGAATTTCTGCCGCGCGCCCGGCTGCCCGTACTTCTTGCGCTCGCGCATCCGCGGATCGCGCGTCAACAGGCCGGCCTTCTTCAGCGGCGAGCGCAGCTTCTCGTCGAAGCGCGAGAGGGCGCGCGCGAGGCCGTGACGAACGGCCCCGGCCTGGCCGGTGGGACCGCCGCCTTTCACGGTGACGATCAGGTCGAACTGTCCGAACGTGCTCGTGATCTCGAGCGGCTGCGCGATGATCATGCGGAGCGTCTCGCGCGGGAAGTAGTCCTCGAAGGACCGCTTGTTCACGACGATGCGGCCGGAGCCGGGCTTGATCCAGACGCGCGCCACCGAAGTCTTGCGACGGCCGGTGCCATAGAAACGGTCGAGAACGGCCATCACTTGACCTCCAGGGGCTGGGGCTGCTGCGCGTCGTGCGGATGCTCGGCGCCGCGATAGACCTTCAGCTTCTTCGCCATCGCGCGACCAAGCCGGTTCTTCGGAAGCATGCCCTCGACCGCCCATTCGATCACGCGGTCGGGATGTGTCCTGAGCATCGTCTCCGCGGTCACTTCCTTGAGCCCACCGATATAACCGGTGTGCCACTGATACAGCTTCTCCTTCAGCTTCCGGCCCGTGAACTGGATCTTTTCGGCGTTGATCACGACCACGTGGTCACCGACATCCAGGTGGGGGCTGAACGTGGGCTTGTGCTTGCCGCGGAGGATCGTTGCGACACGCGTGGCCAAGCGCCCGAGCACCTGTCCCTTCGCATCGACAACGTACCACTTCCGCTGGATATCGCTCTCCTTGGGCATCAACGTCGACATGGTGTCCCTTTCGGCCGTCCTAAGTACGCCTGAAGAATGGGGAAAATCAGCAACGATGGACTTTATCGGAAAAGGCCGGTCCTGTCAATTCACTCGCGGGCTCCCGGGCTTCGCCCGCCCGCTCGGTAAGCCTGCCCGCCCGCTCGATGCCGCTAAGCGCGTGTCTTTTCAGGCCAAGGGCACGACGATCGCACCGGGCACACGGGGCACACCGGCTTTCGCGCCGTGCATGTGCGACGCCCG
>JBGOTH010000168.1:0-6535 GCA_041476345.1 Methylomirabilia bacterium | reverse complement strand
TCGCGTGCCGCCTTGAAGCGGCCGGTGCGCTCGATCTGGTCGTGCTCCACGGCCTCGTCGATCTTGAGGAAGTGGATGCCCTTCTCGCCCGCCATCACGTACTTGTTCACGCCGACGGTGACCTTCTCCTTCCGGTCCTCCATCAGCTGATAGCGATACGCGGCGTCCGCGATCTCCTTCTGCGGATAGCCCTCGTCGATCGCCGCGACCATGCCGCCCATGCGGTCGATCGTCGCGATGTACTCCGCGGCGGCGGCTTCCATCTGGTCGGTCAGCGACTCGAGGTAGTAGGAGCCGCCGAGCGGGTCGCTCGTCAGCGCGGCGCCGGTCTCCTCCGCGATGATCTGCTGCGTGCGGAGCGCGACCGTCACCGCGTCCTCCGTCGGCAGCGCCCACGTCTCGTCGTAGGAGTTCGTGTGCAGCGACTGCGCGCCGCCGAGCACGGCGGCGAGCGCCTGCAGCGCCACGCGCGCGATGTTGTTCAGCGGCTGCTGCGCGGTCGCGGAGACCCCGGCCGTCTGCGTGTGCGTGCGCAGCAGCATCGAGGCCGGCTTCCGGGCACCGTAACGCTCCTTCATGTAGCGCGCCCACAACCGGCGTGCCGCGCGCAGCTTGGCGATCTCCTCGAAGAAGTCGTTGTGGACGTCGAAGAAGAAGCTGAGCCGTGGCGCGAAGCTGTCGATGTCGAGCCCGCGCGCGAGCGCCGCGTCGACGTACGCGAGCCCGTCCGCCAGTGTGAACGCGAGCTCCTGCACCGCCGTCGAGCCCGCCTCGCGGATGTGGTAGCCGGAGATCGACACCGGGTTCCACCGCGGCACGTGCTTCGCCGTGAACTCGATCATGTCCGTGACGATGCGGACGGCCGGCTCGGGCGGGCAGATCCACTCCTTCTGCGCGACGAACTCCTTCAGCATGTCGTTCTGGATCGTGCCGCCGATGCGGTCCCACGCGACCCCCTGCTTCTCGGCGACGGCGAGGTACATGGCGAGCGCCACCGACGCGGTGCAGTTGATCGTCATCGACGTCGTGACGTCACCGAGCGGGATGTCCGCGAAGAGGCGCTCGAAGTCGTCGAGCGTGGAGATCGACACGCCTTCCTTGCCGACTTCGCCCCGCGCGCGCGGATGATCGGCGTCGTACCCCATCAACGCCGGCATGTCGAACGCCGTCGACAATCCGGTCTGCCCTTCCTTGAGCAGGTACTTGAACCGCGCGTTCGTATCCTCAGGCCGGCCGAAGCCCGCGAACATGCGCATCGTCCACAGGCGCCCGCGATACATCGTGGGATAGACGCCGCGCGTGTACGGATACTCGCCCGGCGCGCCGAGCTTCTCGGCGTAGGCGCCCGTCACGTCGTCGGGCGTGTAGAGCGGCTTGATCGGGATGCCGGACAGCGTTTCGAAGCGGCTCATGCCTTTCCTCCCAGCACGGCGCGCGCGATGACGAGCTTCTGGATCTGCGAGGTGCCTTCGTAGATCTGCGTAACCTTGGCGTCGCGGAAGAAGCGCTCCACTTCGTACTCGCGGATGAAGCCGTAGCCGCCGTGGATCTGCACGGCGTCGGTGGTGACTTTCATCGCCATGTCGGCCGCGAAGAGTTTCGCCATCGCCGACTGTGTCGAGAACGGCCGCCCGGCGTCCTTCAGGCTCGCGGCCTGCCAGACGAGCAGGCGCGCGCCCTCGATCGCCACCGCCATGTCGGCGAGCATCCACTGCACCATTTGGTGCTCAGCGATCGGCACACCGAACGACTTCCTGTCGCGCGCATACGCCAACGCCTTTTCGTATGCCCCCACGGCGAGGCCGAGCGCCTGGGCGGCGATGCCGATGCGCCCGCCGTCGAGGCTCGCCATGGCGATCGTGAAGCCGTGGCCCTCCTCGCCGAGGCGGTTCGCGATCGGAACACGGCAGTCCTCGAAGAGGAACTCCGCCGTGTCGGAGGCGCGGATGCCGAGCTTCTCTTCACATTTGGGGACGGTGAAGCCTGGGTGCGCGGACTTCTCGATCAACAGGGCCGAGATACCGCGGCTCCCCTTCGTGACGTCCGTCTGCACGAACACGAGCGCCGCTCCCGCCTCGCGCCCGTTCGTGATGAAGACCTTGCGGCCGTTGACCACGTAGTGATCGCCGTCGCGGAGTGCCAGCGTGTGCTGGTTGGTGGCATCCGAGCCCGCCTGCGGCTCCGTCAGCGCGAAACAGCCGATCTCGTGCCCCGACGCGACCGGCGTGAGAAATTTCTCCTTCTGCGCGTCGGTGCCGTACTTCCCGATCGGGTCGCAGAAGAGCGAGTTGTTGACCGACATCACGACGGCGTGAGATCCGCACACGCGCGCGATCTCCTCCATGGCGACCGCGTAGGCGACGGTGTCGCCGCCCGTGCCGCCCCACTTCTCGGGCGTGAGAATGCCCATGAGGCCGAGCTCGCCCATCCGCTTGACGGTCTCGTGGGGAAAGCGAGCGTCGCGGTCGATCTCCGCGGCGATGGGGCGGACTTCGCGCTCGGCGAAGTCACGCGCCACGTCGCGAATCATCCGCTGCTCGTCGGTGAGATCGAGGTTCATTTGTCCAGGAGCTTCTTGAATTCCTGGGTCAGCGCCGGCACGACCTCGAAGAGGTCGCCGACGATTCCGTAGTCGGCGATCTTGAAGATCGGCGCCTCCGGATCCTTGTTCACCGCGACGATCACCTTCGACGTGCGCATCCCCGCGAGGTGCTGGATCGCGCCCGACACGCCGAACCCGAGGTAGAGCTTCGGTGAGATCGTCCGGCCCGTCTGGCCGATCTGAAAGCGATGCGGACGCCAGCCCGCGTCCACGGCCGCGCGGGATGCGCCGACGGCGGCACCGATGACGTGTCCCAGCTCTTCGAGGATCACGTAGTTCTCGGGGCCCTTCATGCCGCGCCCGCCGGAGATGACGGTCTCGGCCTCGGCCAGCTCGGGCAGGCCGGTCGACGCCTCTTCGCGGCGCTCGACGAACTTCATCGTCGCCGCGGGAATGGTCACGCTCGGCTTCTCGACCTGCGCGGTCTTGCCTGCCTCGGACTCGGCCGGACGGAAGACGTTCGGGCGGAGCGTCGCCACCCATGGGCTCTTCGCCCACGCGACCTTCGACAAGAGCTTGCCCGCGTACACGGGCCGCGTGCCGATGAGCCGGTCGCCGTCCATCTCGAGCGCGACGGCGTCCGCGCACAGGCCGACGCCGAGGCGCGCGGCGACTCGCGCGAGAAGCTCACGTTGGCGACTCGTCACCGCTCCGAAGATCGCCTTCGGCGATTCCTTGCCCGCGAGCTCCGTGATGACGGGAGCCCACACTTCGCCGCGGTACGGCGCCAGCGCGGCGTTCTCGACGAGCCAGACTTTCGTCGCGCCCCACTCGCCGAGCTGCTTCAGACCGACCTCGCTCGCCTTGTCGGTGAGCCACACCGCTTCGACGTTGCCGCCGGAGAGACGCGCGGCCTCGCCGAGCGTCTCCGCCATCACCTTCTTCGGCGCGCCCTGCCGATCGTCTTCAACGACGCACCAGAATGCCCCTGCCATCCCCAGGCCCCTTTCAGATCGCCTTCGCGTCTTCGCGAAGCGAGCGCACGAGCTCTTTCACCGCCGTTGCGACGTCGCCGTCGACGATTCTTCCCGGCGCACGCGGCGGCAGGGCTTGCAGACTCACGATGCTGAGCTGCGACGGCTCGCCCCCGAGTCCGAGATCCGCCGCCTTCACGTCTTTGAGCTCTTTCTTCTTGGCGCCCATGATTCCCTTCAGCGTCGGATAGCGGGGCTCGTTCAGCCCCTTCTGCGCCGCGAGCACCGCGGGCAGCGGAAGATCGAAGACTTCGAGCCCGCCCTCGACCTGGCGCGCGGCCTTCACCGTTTTGCCGTCGGCGTCGATCGTTTCCTCCATGATCCAGTACGCGCACGGCCAGCCGAGCACCTCGCCGAGCTGCGCGCCCACCGCGCCCATGTCGTCGTCGATCGCCTGGCGTCCCACGAGCACGAGCGCCGGCTGCTCCTGCTTGACCACCGCCGCGAGCGCCCGCGCCGTCGTGAGCGTATCGGCGTCGTTGAACGCGGGATCGTTCACGTGGATCGCGCGATCGGCGCCCATGGCGAGGCAGGAGCGCAACGCTTCCTTGGCGCGTTCGGGCCCGAGCGTGACCGCGACCACTTCGCCCTGCCCGCGCTTTTCCTTGATCCGGAGCGCCTCCTCCAACGCGAACTCGTCGTAGGGGGAGACGATCCAGGTGATGCCCGCCGTCTCGATCGACTTGGCGTCGCCGGCGACCTTGACCAGCGTCGCCGTGTCGGGCACCTGCTTGATGGCCACGAGGATCTTCATGCACTCGCTCCTTCGTAAGAGAGTTCCCGGGTGATGCGGAAGCGGTCGCCCGGGATGAACACGCGATCGAACACAACGGGGTCGCCCACCCTATCGAACGACACACGCTCGGACTCGAACGCCGCCGAGCCCGGCGCGGCATCCAGCACGCGCGCCTCGCGACTCCCGAGGCGGACGGCGGAGACGACTTCGTGCGCGCGCGCCACCGTGATGCCGAGCTTGAATTCCAGGATCTGCGCGAGCGGCGTCAGGGCGAGATCCGCGCGCGCGACTTCCTCTCCGAGGCGGCTCGGGAGGAACGAGCGCTGCAGGCTGAGCGGCCGGCCGTCGACGAGCCGGAGGCGGTCGATCGCGAACAGCCGCGCACCGCGCACGAGCCCGAGGGCCGCGGTCACGGGCTGCTCGCCCCTGGCGAAGCGAGTCCCGAGCAAGCGGGTCGTCACGTGCTCGCCCTGCGCGGAAAGATCGCCCGCGAAGCGCCGGAGCTGGAGGATGTCGTAGTCGATCGACGGTGCCGCGACGAACGTGCCGAGTCCGTGCCGGCGGTCGATGAGCTTCTCGCGCTCGAGCACTTCGAGCGCCTGGCGCAGCGTCATGAGGGTGACGCCGAAGCTCTTCGCGAGCCGGCGCTGGTTGTCGAGTCGCGCGCCGGCCGCGAGGTCACCGTGCTGGATGCGCGCCCGGAGCGCTTCGGCGATCTCCTGGTACCGCGGCACCCTTGCCTTCATCTGTCGCGCACCTCTGTGTGCCGGTGTTCTAGAACTCTTTCGATAAACTCGGAGCCGCAAAGCGCTCGAACGGGGAACGGCTCATTCTACGGCGCGGCGCGCCATACGCGCAACCGACCCAGCTCTTTTGGCTCAGCGCTAGCCCCGCGCTTCCATACACGCGTCGAAGACGTGCGACGTGCGGATGTAGTCGGGGTCGGGGTTGCCCGTGATGCGCTGCTTGAAATCGCTCGTGTAGGCCGTGGGGCTGTACTACCTAGCGGGGCGTGTAGCTCCCTTGGCTCGACACGGTGAATCCATGCAGTTGGACTGGCGGTGTTGTCGAGGTCCCCGGATAGTCCCAGGAAGCGATGGTATGTTCGCCCAACTGACGGGCTGTTTCTCGGTCGATAAGTTCCTCGCGGCACTGGTCGCATTTGAAACCCGGAACGAGAACCACGCTGGAACTCTGCTCGTCGGTCACAACAATGACTTGGCGCGGAGAGAGAGTTCCCCCGCAGCGATGCTTTCTCGTGGCGGTCATCGTGTGGTCCTCACTCTGGGATTGTACCAATCTGGCGGTTCCGGCTCATAGACGGTTATGACCTCGATCTCCACGTCCTGCGAACTACCATATCCGACTACCACGTGCAACGGTGGGGCCAGATCGAGCCACCCGAGCACGAGGCAGGCAGGGCCGGGAGTGTCGTTCGGGTCGTCCTCAACGACCTCCGGCGAGTCCCTGCATATCGCATCCTCCAGATCTGCAGGGACGAGTCCTCTCTTGCGCATCTTGGGCTCGCCGGTTGTTGTGAACAGGTAGGTCTGATCGCAGAACGCCGCTCGAATCCAATCAAGATTCGCGGCCACCGACGTACTGTTCACCAATCCTCGTTTGAGAGTCCCATCTGATTGAGGATCTGCCTCGGAAGGTTGATCGGGGCCTGTAGTTGCTCCTCGTACGCCTTTAGGTTCTTCTTCAGGATCATCGCCATGACCTTCATGTGTTCGAGGCTCATGCGAACCAGAAAGGTGTCGTTCACTTGGGCCTGCCCGGTCGTTGGGTTTGGAGAAGCCAGCCCAAACGTGATCGCTGCGCCGTACGGATTCAGGTTCATGCGGAACTGATCGACGTAGAACTCGGGGATCTCGGGCATGGCGCACCCTTTCTAGGTGGGGATGAGGGTTCACTATGCGGCCACGCCTGACCGACCGCAAGGACACTCTTAGGGCCTGCGCCACCGCGCCCGCGCCGCCTTCTTCGCAATCACCTTCCGCTTCGTAGGCGAGAGCTTCGCCATGACGCGGGTATCGCACGCAGGCGTCACGGCGAGGCTGCGCAGCCAGATTCAAACTGAGACACTGCCCGTGAAACGCCGGGTGAGCCGCGCGGCCTAGTTCTTTTCGGCGGCGAGCTTCTGGCTGAAGGCGATCAACCGCTCGAGGCGGTCGCGCGCGGCACCCGAGTCGAGCGATCGGGCGGCGTGTTCCACACCTT
>JBGOTH010000167.1:0-6548 GCA_041476345.1 Methylomirabilia bacterium | reverse complement strand
GGCGGGGAGACGGCGACCGCCGCGTGGGTGCTCTACGGCCGCGGCAACCGCGCCGTCGCGGTCGTGTGGGCCGGCGAGCGCCTGCTTGCCGTCGATCCGAGCCCCGAGACCGACGACCCTGACTGGGTCGACTCGGCGTTCGTGCTCACGGACGACGAGGGCTCGTGTCTCTGGCTGCCCAACACAGGCGGCGTGCGCGTGTGAGCGTGCTCGGCGTCCTCGCGCGCGTGGCCTCGAAGTCCACCTGCCGTCTCACGCACAAAGGACGCACGAGCGGCCGCGCGTACGAGGTCACGATCTGGTTTCTTCCCGATGGGCCCCGCGTTTACCTCGCGACCATGAACATGCAGCGCAACTGGACGCGCAACGTCGCAGCAAACCCGCGCGTGACGCTGACGATCGGCGGCGAGCACCTGTCGGGAACCGCGCGTCTCGTGAGCGACGCGAGCGAGATGGACCACGTGGTCGATCTGCTCAAGCGAAAATATTTGCTGGCGCGCCCGTATCTCTGGATCAAGAAGCGCCCGGACGGCGCGTTCCGCGTCGACCTGGATCGGACCGTCGCGGACGCGCCCTAGCAGGCCGCGAAAAGCTGCGGGCGGGCCGCGGCCGGGCTCGGCGTGGGTCGGGGGTCAAGACGCGAATGCGGGACACGAGGCGGCGAAGCCGGCTCGCAGTCCCAGCCTCTGAGCGGCGGACCCCCGGCCCGCGCCGAGCCCGGCCGCGGCCCGCCCGCAGCTTTTCGCAGCCTGCTAGAGCGCCTCCGCGATGTTCGAGAGCGCTTCGTAGTCCGACATCCAGTAGTTGTCGGTCTTGAACGCGGGGAACGCGGCCTGGAACGACGGGTCGTCCCAACGCTTCGCGATCCACCCCGACATGTGGATGATCCGCATCGCGCGGAGCGGCTCGCAGAGCGCGAGCGTCGACCGGTCGAACTCGCGGAAGAGCTCGTAGCCGGTGATGAGCTGCTCCCGCGCGTGCTTCACCTCTTCCGCGTCACCGCGCGCGAGGAGCCAGAGATCCTGCACGGGCGGTCCCATCCCGAAGTCGTCGAAGTCCAGGAGGATGGGGCCGTCGGCACCCCAGATCGCGTTACCCCAATGGAGGTCGCCGTGGATGCGCTGCACGCGGGCGCGGGCCAGCGGCTCGGCGATCGCATCCGCGATCCGGAGCACGAGGTCGCGGTAGCGGCCCGCCAGCGGCTCCGAAATGAACTTGCCCGCGAGGATGACCGCGAGCGGCTCGCGCACGTAGAAATCCGCCGTGAAGCGCGGCCGGTGCGGCGCGTCATGCGCGGCGCCGACCGCGTGCATGCGTCCGATCAGACGGCCGATCTGCCGAAGCCGCTCGTCGTCGCCTTCGTCGAGGGTGCGGCCGCGCACTTTCGGAAACGCCGCGTAGAGGATGCCGTCGATCTCCGCGAGCGTGGTGCCGGTGCCGAGGTCGATCGGCGGCACGGCGGGCAGCTCCGCCTCGGCGAGCTCGGCGAGGAACGTGTGCTCCTCGAGGATCGTCTCGCGCGACCAGCGCCCCGGACGGTAGAACTTCAGGATCAGCCGGCGCTCGTCCTCGAGCTCGACTTCGTACACGCGATTTTCGAACGCGCGCACCGGCACGCAGCGGCCCGTGCAGCGCAAGCCGCCGATCTCCACCGCATCCAGCACGCGGTCGGGCGTGAGCGCGAAGAAGCTGCCGGTCACGCGGGCGGCTCCCCGGGCCGCTCGTCCGTGACGCCGACCAGCGTGTGCACCTCGATGGGCGCCGCGCGCCCCTTGAGGTCGATGGTGCGCGGCGTGCTCACGCGCGCGACCGCGCCGCCGCGACGCAGCGTCGACGCGGAGACGACGATCTCGCCCGCGCCGGCGTACGCTTCCAGGTGCGCGGCGACGTTGACGGGCGGGCCCACCGCGCCGTACTTCACGCGGTCGTCGCTCCCGATGTTGCCGACGACGGCCTTGCCCGAATGGACGGCGATCGCCATGCCCAGCTCCGGCACACCGAGCTTGCGGCTCTCGATGTTGACCTCGTCCATCGCCCGCTGCATCGCCCACGCGCACCGCAGCGCCTGCGTCGCGGCGTCGTCACGCTCGAACGGCGCGCCGAAGAGGACGAAGATTCCGTCGCCCATGAAATCCACGATGGTGCCGCCGTACCGGAGGATCACGGGCGTGACCGCGGCCAGGTAGCGATTCACGAGCTGGATCACGGCTTCCGCGCCGAGGTGCTCGGACAGCTCGGAAAAGTCGCGGAGATCCGAGAAGAGCACCGTCACCTCGCGGAGCTCGCCGCCCAGGCGGAGCGCCCCGCGATCGTGGAGCACCCGCTCGGCGAGCTCCGGGCTCACGAAGCGGCCGAGGACGCCGCGCACGAACTCGCGATCGCGCAACGCCTGCACCATGTCCGTCATCGCGCGGCCGAGGACGCCGATCTCGTCCCGCGTGCTGGGCAGGGGCGGGATGTCGAGATCGCCGCGCCGAATGCTGCGCGCCGCGGCGGCGAGCTCGCCGAGCGGGCGCGTGATCCACCGCGCGGTCATCGCACCCCCCGCCACCGCGAGCGCGAGGGCGCAGAGCCCGAAGGCGATCGCGCGGTGAGCGGAGGCGTCGGTGCTCTGCGTGTAGTCACGCTCCGGCACGACGACTTCCACGAGCCAGCCGAGGTCGCCCACGTGCAGCCGCTTGACGTGGCCGAGGTACGGGACCCCGCGATGCGCGAACAGGAAGCGCCCGTCGCCCCGCGACAGCTCGCCGACGACACGGTGCATGAGCGCCTGCCCCGGGCGCGCCAGCGAGGCGGGGTCACCGGCCGCCCGCGGCATCACCAACGGCTCGCCGTCGCGATCCGCGATCAGGACGTGGCCCCGCGGCGACACGTCCAGCTTCTCGACGAACTCCGCGAGATGGCGGAACGAGAAATCGACGGTGAAGACGCCGCGCACGCGCCCCGCGCGGTCGAACACCGGCATCGCGCACGTGATCCCCTGGGGGCCCGACGGATAGAACTCGTACGGCTCGGTCCAGGCCAGCTCGCGCCGCTCGGCCGCGAGGCGGAAGTACGGGCGCGCCGTCGGACGATACCCGTGATCGTCGGATCGTTGCGACAGCGTGCGCACGCCGTCGATGGTCACCGCGTCCTCTTCGAGTCGGATCCGACCGCGCACGGGATAGCTGCGGTTGATGAAGACGGACCCGCCGGCATCGCGCCAGGCGCCGACGAAGCGGTCGCCCACGCTGCCGTAGCCCACCCGGGTGATCCCGGGATGCGCGCGCAGTGCCGCGAGCGTGAAGCGCTCGAGGGCGCGATCGTCGTCGGGCTCGAGCTGGCCCGTACGCACGAGCTCCGGGCCGAGCCGCACGACCGCTTCCGCCTCGCGCAGGAACCCTTCCGCCTGGTCGGTGGCGAAGCGCGCCGTCTGCGCCATGACGGTCTCGAGCAGGGCGCGGGATGTCTGCCGGTTCTCCCACCAGGCGAGGCCGCCGATGAGCGCGCCCGTCGCCGCCGTGAACCCGGCGACGAGGAGGACGAGGACGAGCCAGAAAGGCGGGCGGCGACGCAGCCGGCGTGGAAACATCAAAATCACCTTACACCTTCGCGCTTGACTCCCGTGCGCGCGCGCCTGATAAGAGAGCCTCTAATGCTCGACCGACCGGAGGCCAGGACGATGCGAAGGCTCATCGCGCTCGCGCTTCTCACCCTGCTCGTAGCCGTCGCCCCCGACGCCGAAGCCCAAAAGAAGGGCGGCGTGCTCAGGATCGGCAACCTCGGCGAGCCCCCGTCCCTCGATCCGCACTGGGGCACGCAGACGATCACCGAAGTGCTGGCGAACCACATCTTCGAGGGCCTCTACGCGCTCGACGAAGGGTACCGGCCGATCCCCATGCTCGCCGACGGCATGCCGGCGGTCTCCAAGGACGGTCTCACCTACACCATCAAGCTCCGCAAGGGCGTGAAGTTCCACAACGGCAAGGAGATGACGTCCGACGACGTCGTCGCCTCGCTCGTGCGCTGGGGCAAGCGTTCCGTGTACGGCAAGTCGCTCTTCGCGCAGGTCGCCGACTTCAAGGCCGTCGACAAGTACGCGGTCGAGCTCAAGCTGAAAGAGAAATCGGCCATCGTCCTCGTGTCGCTCGCGGTGCCCAACAACATGGGCGCGATCTTTCCGAAGGAGATCGCCGAGAAATTTCCGCCGGACCAGCGCGCCACCGAGCTGATCGGCACCGGCCCCTTCAAGCTCGCGGAGTGGAAGCCGGACCAGTACATCCGCATGACGCGCTTCGACGACTACAAGCCCGTCGCCGGCAAGCAGAGCGGCTACGGCGGCGCGAAGGTCGCGTATGTGGACGAGCTGCGCTGGATCCCGGTACCGGACGCGGCGAGCCGCGCCGCGCAGCTCGAGTCCGGCGACCTCGACGTCGCCGACGACCTCGTGGCGGACTCGTATGACCGGCTGAAGGCGACCGCGGGCGTGCAGCCCGTCATCGTGAAGCCGTACTACTGGCTCGTCGCGGTCTTCAACAAGAAGGAAGGCCTGATGACGAACCAGAAGCTCCGACAGGCGTGGCAGGCCGCGCTCGACATCGAGCCGATCATGAAGACAGTCGCCGGCGGCAAGTCCGAGTTCTACCGCATGGACTCGAGCCTCGCGTTCCAGGAGCTGCCCACGTGGCACACGAAGATCGCCGGGCTGCCGTGGAACGAGCACAACAAGGACAAGGCGAAGCGCCTCCTGAAGGAAGCCGGCTACACCGGCACGCCCGTGCGCTTCATGACGACGCAGGAGTACAAGTGGATGTACGACTTCGCGCTCGTCAGCAAGCAACAGCTGGAGGAAGTCGGGTTCAAGATCGACCTCCAGGTGATGGACTGGGCCACGCTCGGGCAGCGCCGCGTGCAGCCGAAGGAGTACGACGTCTTCACCACGGGCATGGGGAACTTCTTCGACCCCACGCACCACATCTACCTCACACCGACGTGGCCGGGCTGGACGGAGGACGAGCAGATCGCGGGGCTCCAGACGCAGCTCGCGCGCGAGACCGACTTGAAGAAGCGCCAGGCCCTGTGGACGCAGATGACGAAGCTCTTCTACGAGAAAGTGCCGGTCGCGCGTTACGGCGATCTGTTCGGCCTGCGCGCTATCCGCAAGACCGTGAAGGGCTTCAACGACAAGACGGAGCGCCCGCGCTTCTGGGGAGTGTGGCTCGAGAAGTAACGTCAGGATGCGGACGGCGCGGCCGGGAAGCGGCCGAGGGTCCGCGGCTCAAACTCGGACTGCGAGGCCGCTTCGCGGCCTCGGGTCCTCCATTCGCCACTTGACCCCCGGCCGCTTCCCGGCCGCGCCGTCCGCATCCTGAGCGCTTACCTCATCAGGCGGGCGCTCGCCGTCATCCCGGTGATGATCGTCGTCGTCACCGTGGTCTTCCTGCTCATCCACCTGATTCCGGGCGATCCCGTGGCCGTCATGCTGGGCCCCGACGCCACGCCGTCGCAGATGCAAGCCACGCGGGTGCAGCTCGGTCTCGACCGCCCGCTCCACGAGCAGCTGCTCGGCTTCTACACGCGCGTGCTTCGAGGCGACCTCGGCCGCTCGTACTTCCTCGACCGCCCCGTCACCCAGGCGCTGTGGGAGCGCGCGGAGCCGACGACGCTGCTGACATTCTCCGCGTTGCTCGTCGCGGTCCTGATCGGCGTGCCGGCCGGCCTCGTGGCCGGCGCGTATCAGGGCTCGGTGCTGGACCGCGTGCTGATGCTGGGCGCGCTCCTCGGCGTGTGCATCCCCGGCTTCTGGCTCAGCCTCAACTTCATCTACTTCTTCGCCGTACAACTGCACTGGCTTCCCGCCGGGGGCTACGCGTCGCTCTTCGTCGACCCGGGGGCGGCGGTGCGCTATATGGTGCTGCCGGCGATCTCGCTCGGCATCAACCAGTCCGCGCTGATCGCCCGCATCGCACGCTCGTGCATGATCGAGGTGCTCCAGCAGGACTACATCCGTACCGCGCGCGCGAAGGGGCTCTCCCAGCGTGTCGTCGTCATCGGCCACGCGTTCCGCAACGCGATGGTGCCGGTCGTCACCGTCATCGGCATCACGACGGCGATCCTCATCGGCGGCGCCGTCGTCACCGAAATCGTGTTCAACATCCCCGGCCTCGGGCGCCTCATCATCTCGGCCATCCTCCGCCGCGACTACCCGGTCGTGCAGGGCGTCGTGCTGGTCACCGCCGCCGTCTACGTGCTCGTCAACCTCGTGGTCGACGTGCTCTACGTCTTCATCGACCCGCGGATTCGCTATGGTTAGGCGGCTCCTGCGCAACCACAACGTCGTGATCGGCGCGGCGATCTTCCTCGTGCTGCTGGCGGCGGCGCTCGGCGCGGATCTCGTGTCGACGCACGACCCGACGCGGCTCGACCCGGTCAATCGCCTGAAGCCGCCCAGCGCGAAGAACTTTCTCGGCACCGACGAGTTCGGGCGCGACGTCTACAGCCTGGTGATCCACGGCAGCCGTGTCTCGCTGCTCGTCGGAAGCGTGACGATGGTGCTGACCTCGCTCGGG
>JBGOTH010000166.1:0-6551 GCA_041476345.1 Methylomirabilia bacterium | reverse complement strand
GGCCGTCAATTGCTTCCTGAACCTTGACGGCTCTTGGCCGTCAATTGATCTACGCGCTCGGCGCGCCGACGGGCAAGCGCACCACGAACTCGCTTCCCCGCCCCGGGCCGTCGCTGTGAGCCTCGACGCTTCCGCCGTGCAGCACGACCAAAGCGCGCGCCAACGTGAGCCCCACGCTGAACCCCCGCTCGACGCCGGCCGCAGACCGATCGGGCTGAGCGAACAGATCGAAGACCCGCGGCAGCATCTCGGGCGAGATGCCGATGCCGGTGTCGCGCACGCGCAGCACGACGTCGCTGCCCTCGCGATACCCCGTCACGGAGATCTCGCCGCCCGCCGGCGTGTACCTCGCTGCGTTGTCGAGCAGCTTGACGACGACCTGCGTGAGGCCGGCTGGATCAGCCTCGAGCCAGAGCGGCTCGTCCGGCAGCGATACCGACACGACATGCCGGCGCGCGTCGCTGAGGTTCAGCGTGGTCGCCGCGGCCCCGGTGACGATCGTCTGGAGCACGACCGACTCCTTGCACAGGTCGACCTTGTCGCGCGACAGGCGCAACGCGTCGAGCAATTCATCGAGCAGTTGCCGCAGCGGCTTGACCTGCTTCTTCGCGACGAGATCGCGCAGCTCGTGGACCAGCGTCGTCAGGAACTCGTCCTTGGCGCTGACTTCGGCCTCGGCCTCGCCCCGGGCGGCCTCGTGCTCGCGCACGATCTGCGCCTGCTGTTCACTGAGCCGGGACGCGGTGAGGTGCGCGGCAATCTGGCTGGCGACGATCGACAGGAGCCGCAGATGGTCGTTGGTGTAGCCGTTGGCCACATGGTGGCGGACGAAGAGCACCCCCAGCACCCCGTCGCGCCCGACGAGAGGAACCGCCAGGTGCGAGGGCGAGGCCCAGAGCGAGAGCGTGGCGATATCCGGAAGCCGCCAGTCGGTTCCCGCCTTCGCATCGTCGGCGAGGACGGTCAAGAAGCGCGTCAGCACCCGACGCAGGGCCGCGTGCTCCTCCGGGGCGTCGGGCTCGACCACGAGCCGCGCCGGGCCGGCCCCCGTCGTCACCTCGAGGAGCGCGCAGCGGTCGTTGGGTACGATCCCGCGGAGCAGCCGGAGCGCGCGCTGGAGGCGGGGCTCGGTGCCGACCGGCGCGTCGAAGCCCTGCGCGATGTCGTAGAGCGTGCGGGCGACCGACTCGACGGAGTTCGGGGGCGCCAGGCCGAGCGACGTCATCGCCTGCGACTCTTCTTCTCTTCGCCCTTGTCGCCACCGCTCACGATCGTGGTCTACTTCGCCGCGACCTTGAGGAGCTCGGACGCGCAAGCTTCCGCGACATCACGGTTCGCCTCGCCTGGTCCGAAGGTGGCCCAGCCGCCCTGAACCACGGCGTCCCGCTGATCGTAGGACGACGTCAGAGCCTTGAGCGCCACGAGCTTCTTCGCCCCGGCAGGATCAGCCTTCGACTTCTCGAGGCAGACAGGAACGAGAGCCGTGGTCACGGCGGCACTGGACCGCTCCGTCGCAAGTCGGTCCGCGCCGCTGCCGGTTGTCCAGCCGCCCCAGCTGAAGCCAACGATCATCGTAGCGACGCTGCCGACGACGAAACCCCACGCCCCCAGCTTAAATTTGTCCATGGGACTCTCCTTTGTACGTACGAGTCCTAATGAAACCTCACCTCCATCTCGCGGCGCTATGGGACCAAGGTCCCATACCCTCGGGGCGCGAGGAGTCCGGGGAGATCCCATTCGAGCAGGTCGCCGATGTGCTCGACGCTCACGTCAGCCGGGGGGTACGTGGCAAGCGCCGTGGGGTCGTCCGCATAGTGCCCTTGTCGCGTGAAGACGGTGGTCACGCGCGGTCCCCACGCCTGCTTGATGGCCGTCAGGATCCTCAACTTGTCGTCCACCGCGACATAGTGGTCGGCGGGGTAGCGACACTCGACGTCGGCGAGCTCGCGTTCTTTGTGGATGTAGATCAACACATGGCCGTCCACCGCGTTCCCCAAGCCCGATATCTTCACTTTCCGCGGCTGGAAGACCGCGTCACCGTCGGACAGGATGACGGTCGGCGCCCAGGCGCGAAAGCGTGCAAGGACGTCGAGCGCTCTGGGGTACAGCCGGCTCGCGAACGGATAGTCGACGAGGAACGTCGACACCGTCAGCACGTGCGAATCGCGCGGGTACTCGACCCGATAGCGTTGAAGTGCGCCCAGGTAGTCGGCATAGCCCAGCTCCACACGTAGCTCCTCGAAGATCGCCCAGTACCGCTCCTCGCGCTCGTGCCCGACCTCGCGCTCGAGGTGGCCCTTGAGGTCGGCCGTGATGCGATCGTTGTCGAGCAGCGTGTTGTCGACGTCGACGAGGAACACGACGGCGCTCTTTGCGTTCACCATGACATCCTACCTACGGTCACTGCGTGGATGCTCGCTAGACCAAGGTCCAATAGGCGGGCCGGGCGACGTCGACTAACGTTCGGGAGGTGAGGTTAGGAATCTCGATGAGACGACTCGGGCTGGTCATCGTGTTCGTATTCCCACTTTCGCTGCTCGCATCCGGACTCGCCGTCGCCGCCGACGACTCGAAGGTCAAGAACGCGACGAATCACGTCGAAAGCGGCGCGAAGAAGATCTCCGACGGCAAGGTCGGCGAGGGCGTCGAAGAAACGGCCAAAGGCATCGGCAACACCGTTTCCGAAGGCGCGAAGTACAGCGGCGAGAAGCTGAAGGAGGCGGGTAAAGCCGCGGAGCCGCAGGCGAGGACCGCGTGGGGCAACGCGCGGGACAGCGCCGTCGGGTTCGGACACACCGTCAAGGTTTTCTTTACGGATCTCTTCTCGAGATGAAACCCGCAACGCTCGTCGGTATCGCCCTGATCGTTCTCGGCGTGCTCGCCCTGGCCTACCAGGGCATCACGTACACGACGCGCGAGAAGATCATCGACCTTGGTCCGCTCAAGGCCTCGGTCGACAAGGAAAAGACGATTCCCCTGCCGCCGATCGTCGGCGTCTTGGCACTTGCCGGCGGCATCGTGTTGGTCATCGCCGGAGCTCGAAAGTCGTCAGACTGACCGGCTCCCTGATTTCAGGAGGAACCCTGATGTCGGAGCTGGTGGCCATCGTCGATCTGGGCTCGACGGCCGTCCGCTTGCTGCTTGCCCGGATCGTTCCCGGGGCCGACTACCACGTGCTCGTGGAGCAGCGCGTGCCGACGCGACTGGGCGGCGGCGTGCCCGGCACGTTACCCGCCGGAGCGATCGACGACACGCTGCGCGCCGTGCACCGGTTCTTTGCGCGCTACACCTCGAAGAGGCAGGGACCGCGCATCGTCGCCGTGGCCACGTCGGCCGTGCGGGACGCGACGAACCGCGAGCGCCTGCTCGGCCCGCTCCGTCACCGCGAAGGCGTCGAGGTGCAGATCCTGAGCGCGCGCGACGAAGCGCGGCTCGGCGTCGATGCCGCCTTGAACCGCCTGCGCTTCAAGAACGGGATCGTGGCCGACCTCGGCGGCGCGAGCCTGCAGCTCAGCCGCGTCCGTCGTCGCAAGGTCGTCTCCATCGCAAGCCTTCCGCTCGGCGCGGTGCGCACGACGCGCCGCTTCCTGCGTCACGATCCACCGCGCCCGCGCGAGCTGCACGCGATCCGTCACGAGGTTCGCCGGCAACTCGCACGCGCGCTGTCGCCGGCGAGGCGCGGCGACGTCATGGTCGCGCTCGGCGGCACCGTGCGCGCACTGGCCGGCATGCACCTCCGGACCCACCCCGGTGAACGCAAGCATGGTCACGGCCTCCGGCTGTGGCTGGCCGACATCACCGCGATCCGCGAACGTCTCGAGGGCCGCTCGCAACGAGCGCACCGGAAGATCCGCGGCCTCAAGGCCGAGCGCGCCGACATCATCCTGGCCGGCGCCATCGTCATCGAGGAGGTCATGGCTCTCGGCGGGTACCTGACGCTCGCCGTCTGCTCGAGCGGCGTCCGTGACGGCGTGCTCCTGCGCGAGACGTTCTCTCGCCGACGATACGCTTGAGGCGTATCCCCCGACCAAGGTCCCATAGCGCGCCTGCGTGCCGACACCTAGAGTCGTCTTCAGATTCGGACAGGGAGGATTCGTCATGACGTTTCAAGCGATGGTCATCGCGGTCGTGGTGGGGCTCGTGGCCGGCTGGTTGGCCGGGCTCGTCATGAAGGGCGGGGGCTACGGGCTGATGGGCGACGTGCTGCTCGGCATCGGCGGAAGCTTCGTGGGCGGGTGGCTCTTCCACGTGCTTGCGATCGCCCCGGGCTCGGGATGGTTCGCGATGATCGCCGTCGCCTTCGTGGGAGCGGTCCTCCTCATCGTCGCCCAGCGTCTGCTTCGGCAGGTGAGCGCCTGAGAGGGCGCGACTCATGCTCAGGCTCTCGACGCCGGCAGTGTTCGTCGCCCTGATGCTCTCGTTCGTGCTGTCTTCGGCGCCCGAGGCGTGGGCAGGCCCTCCGACCGATCAGCTCCGTAACGGGATGGAGCGGATCTTCAAGATCCTCGCGGACCCGGATCTCACAGGCGACGAGAAGGCCTCACAGCGCAAGAGCGCCGTCACCCGGATCGCCGGCGAGATCTTCGACTTCGGGGAGATGTCGAAGCGCACGCTGGGGCGGCACTGGGACCCGCGAACGCCGGCGGAGCGCCGGGACTTCGCCCGCCTCTTCACCGAGCTGATCCAACGCTCGTACTTCTCCAAAGTCGACGAGCACGGCTCGGAGAAGACGGTTTTCCGTAGCGAGACGATGGATGGCGACCGCGCCCTCGTACGGACGACGCTCCTCCTCGCCCGCGGCGTCCAGATGCCGCTCGACTACTCGATGCTCAACGCCAGCGAGCGCTGGCGGGTGTACGACCTGAGCATCGACGGCATCAGCCTCGTCGCGAACTATCGCACCCAGTTCAACCGGGTCATCCGGAACTCCTCGTACGCGGACCTGGTAACGAGGCTGAAGTCCCACCAGGCTGAGTTCTCGGCGCCCTCGGCGTCTCCCTCGGAACGCAAGTCAGCGCCGTAGTCTCATGCGTGAACGCGACCCGCGGCCGAGCCCGCTGTCGCTGACGGCGAGGCTCCTGCAGCGCGTGGTGCGGGTCTGCTGCGCCCGCCCCGCGCTGACGATCGTCGTGGGCGTCGTCTTCGCGGCGCTCGGCGGCGGCTACGCGTGGCAGGCTCTCACGCTCGAGACGTCCAAGTTCCACCTGCTCCCGGCACACCAGCGCTATGCCGCGCTCTACAAGAGCTACAGCGAGGACTTCAGCCACCTCGAGGACATCGTCGTCGTCGTGCGAAGTGAGACCGTCGCACTCTCCACGGCCTACGCGGCGCGCCTCGAGAGCGCGCTTCGCGGCGGCTCCCTCAGGACCGCGCGCATCAGCTATCGGCTCGACCCTCGTCATCTCGAAGGGCGCGCGCTCCTGTATCAGCCCGTCGAAACGCTGCGAAACCTCCTCGACACACTCGCCGGACAGGAGGATGTCCTCGCCGACTTCGCCGCCACACCGACGCTCGACCGGCTCGTGGCCAGCATCAACCAGACCGTCGGGTCAGCGTTCCTGCCCGCGGTCTTCGAGCCCGGCAGTGAACGGGAGGCGAACGCGGTGCCCATAGGCCTGCTTCGCGAGCTCTTGACCCGCATGTCGGAGCGGCTCGGCGGCGGCCCCTACCGCTCTCCCTGGGTGGCGCTGGTACGGGCCCCCGTCGTCACTCCCGCGGACGACCACTACTTCCTCTCGCCAGACGGGCGCCTCCTCTACGTCGTGATCGCTCTTGCCGACGCGCCGCGCACCTTCGACGCGGAGCGCCGAGCGGTCGCCGACATCCGACAGGCCATCGCGCGTCTGCGCCCGGAGTTCTCCTCGGTGGAGGCCGGCGTCACCGGCGTGCCCGCGCTGTTCACGGATGAGATGAGCGCCGCCTCTCGAGACAGCAACGTCGCCAGCGCCCTTGCCGTCGTCCTGACGCTGGGCCTGCTCCTGCTTGCCTTCCGCCGGCTCGTGACCTCGTGCGCGCTCCTCATCGTGCTCGCGGTGAGCCTCGGCTGGTCGATGGGCGTCATCACCTTGCTGGTGGGCCAGCTCACGAGCTTCTCCGTGATGTTCGTGTCGGTCGTCATCGGCATCGGGATCGACTACGGCATCTACTTCCTCTTCCGGTATCAGGAGGAGCGTGTGTTCGGCCGGCATCTCGCCGACGCGCTCGAGAGCACGGCGGCGCGAAGCGGGCCCGGCATCCTCCTGGGCGCCCTCACGGCCGCCGCGACCTTCTACATCCTGACCATCGCCGAGTTTCCCGGCATCCGTGAATTCGGCTTCATCTCCGGGACGGGGATCCTTCTCGCCTTTCTCGCGATGATCACCGTCTTTCCCGCGACCCTGATGCTGATCGACGGGCGACGTGAGGGATCCCCACGGTCAAGGGTCCCGCGACTCGTGCGTCCACCGCACTTCGACGTCCCCGCCCTGGAGTGGCTCATCCGGCACCCGAAGCCCATCCTCCTCGCCGTCGCGGTCGTTACCGGCGCCTCGCTGTGGGCCGCGCCGCGTGTC
>JBGOTH010000165.1:0-6560 GCA_041476345.1 Methylomirabilia bacterium | reverse complement strand
TGGAAGCGCTCGACGTGCCGCTCGGCTTCCACGAAGGGCTGGGCGCCTTCCTGCCGCAGATCGGCGACCGCTTCGGGCGCAACGTGATGCTGCGCCACATCGTCTGCCACCCGGGCGAGCAGATGCTCGCGGCCGTGAGCTTTTGCGGCGGCGGCGTGCTCGAGCGGCACCCCCGCCTGCGCATCGCGTTCCTCGAAGGCAACGCGAGCTGGATGCCGTTCCTGCTCTGGCGGATGGACGAGCACTACGAGTGGATCGGCGACATCTTCGCGCCGAACCTCACGATGGAGCCGAGCGCCTACTTCAAGCGGCAGTGCTTCGTGTCGGTCGAATGCGACGAAGACCCGGTCAAGGGCGTGCTCGACCTGATGGGCGTCGACAACGTCGTCTTCTCCACGGACTTTCCGCACCCGGACTGCAAATATCCGCGCGGGGTCGAGCGATTCCTCGAGCTCCCGCTCCCCGACCGTGCGAAGCGCGCGATCCTCTGGGACAACTGCGCGCGCTACTACGGCCTGACCTGACAAGGAGACGGACGCCATGGGTTTGAGACCGCTGTCGCTCGATCACGTCAACATCTTCGTGCGCAACGCCGCGCGCGCGCACCGCTGGTACACCGACGTCTTCGGCCTCCACACGCAGGACACGATGAATCATCCGGGCACCGAGACGCTGCGCGCGGCCTTCCTCGCGTGCGACAAGGATCACGCGCACGACATCGCGCTGTTCGAAGTCGGTGAGAATGCGCCCGGCCCGCAAAAGGGGCAGGTCGGTCTGAACCACGTCGCGTGGCGGATGGGGAGCCTCGACGACCTCGCCGGCATGTACGAGCGGCTCAAGAAGATGGACGTGCCGATCTCCGTCCGCGACCACACGGTCTCCATCGGCGTCTACTTCGACGATCCCGACGGCAACGGCCTCGAGGTCTACTACGAATTGCCTCGCAGCGAATGGCACCGCGAGCGCCCCTTCTCGGAGGCCGGCGGCAAGGGCCGCTTCCCCGGCCCGTGGGACGAAGCGCTCCACTCCTGAAACCCTACGACCTCGCGGTCATCGGCCTCGGCATCGTGGGC
This sequence comes from Methylomirabilia bacterium, assembly GCA_041476345.1. Lineage (GTDB taxonomy): Bacteria > Methylomirabilota > Methylomirabilia > Rokubacteriales > CSP1-6 > VGLJ01. The sequence goes on along the minus strand of JBGOTH010000165.1, from coordinate 5,487 downwards.
GCGTCCGCCGTCTACGCCGCGGCGCGGGCCGGCGCGCGCGTGGTCGCCCTCGACGCTACTGGCCCCGGGCGCGGCACGAGCGGTACTTCGTTCGCGTGGCTGAACGCCGTCAGGAAGGAACCGGAGGCCTACCATCGGCTCAACGCCGAAGGCATGACGGCGCACCGGGAAGTGGCGCGCGAGCTCAGCGGTGAGACCGGCCACCACGATGGCGGCTCGCTCGAATGGGCTGAGGACGGTGACAAGGAGCACGAGCTTCGCGCGCGCGTCGAGCGGCTAGCGGGCCGCGGCTACCCCGCGTCGTTCATCGATCGGGAGCGGGCGATCCAGATCGAGCCCGGGCTGGCGATTCCCGATTGCGTGCGCGAGGTCGCCTTCTATCCCGCGGACGGCTGGCTGGATGTGCCGCGACTGATCGAGGCACTGCTCAGCGCCGCCACGAAGCACGGCGCGGAGATCAGGGACAACGCGCCCGTCCGGTCGCTCCGCGTGCACCAGGGCAACGTCGCGGCGCTCGTCGGCGATCGCGGGGAGATCGTCGCGGGGTCGATCCTCAGTTGCGTCGGACCGGCGACCCAAGCGTTCTTCGAGCCGCTGCGTCTCACGATTCCGGTCGGCCGCGTTCCCGGTCTTCTTGCGGTGACGTCGGCTCCGGCGCGAGCGCTCGCGCGCGTCGTGCACGCGCCCGGAATCCACCTGCGACCCGACGCCGGCGGCGGACTCATGCTCGGCGCCGACGACGTCGACCCGCTCGCGGCGACTGCCGCTTCGAACGCGGAGGTCGCGACGCTGGCCGACGTGCTCCTCGAGCGCGCGGCACGCGTCTTTCCGGCGGCGCGTGAGGTGAAGGTCGCAAGCTCCCGCATCGGCGTGCGGCCTATGCCGGGCGATCGACACACGATCGCCGGACGTCTCCCAGGGCTCTCCAACGGGTGGGTGATCGCGACGCACAGCGGCGTCACGCTGGGCCCGTTGCTCGGACGACTGATCGCCGACGAGATCGTTGGCGGGACGCCGAGCGCGCTGCTCGCGCCGTTCCGCCCGGATCGATTCCTGCCCGCGTCCTAGTCTAGCGGGCTGCGGACGGCGTCGCGGGCGGGCCGGATGCGGTGCGAAGCCTCCTCGCGGGGAGGACGGGAGGCGCACCACCCACCGCATCCGGCCCGCCCGCGACGCCGTCCGCAGCCCGCTAGCGCAGGACCTTACGCGCCTTCGCGACGCTGCCCACCGTGAACACGACGGCGGCGGCGCGGCGGCCGGCCGTCGTGGCGTAGACGGACTTGATGTTGACGCGCGCCTTCGCCAGTCTCGCGGCGACGCGCGCGAGCGCGCCCGGCTTGTTGCGCAGACGCACGACGAACGCCGGCTCCTCGCTGACGCGGTACTTGCCGAGGCGCAGCGCGCGCCGGGCTTTGACGGCATCGTTGACGATCACGCGGATCTTTCCGCGCCCGGCCACCGCCTCCGCGGAGAGGCTGATGATGTTGACGCCGGCCTGCGCCAGCGTGCGGGCGAGCTGAGCGAGCACACCGGTCTTCGACTTGAGGCTGATCGTGAGCTGCGTGGCTCTGGGCATCGTTACTTCCTCCTCTAGCGGGCCTTCCAGTTGGGCTTCCGCTTCTCCGCGAACGCGCGCGGTCCTTCGACCATGTCCTCGGAGCGTCGCATCTTCTCGACTTCCGTGTAGCTCATCCGGAGCGCGATGTCGAGCGGATGGCCGAGCCCCATCAGCGCGGCTTGCTTGCTCGCGCGGATCGAGAGCGGCGCGCACTCCAAAATCTCGTTCGCCCACTTCATCGCCGTCGGCATCAATTCCGCGAGCGGCACGACTTCGTTGACGACGCCGAGGCGATGCGCGTCGTGCGCGCTCATGTGACGGCCGGTGAGGATGTAGCCCATCGCGATCTTCTGCGGAATCATGCGCGGCAGGCGATGCACGCCGCCCGCGCCCGCCATCAGTCCGACGCGAGGCTCCGGAAGCCCGACGCGCGCGTGATCGGCGGCGATGATGATGTCGCAGGCCAGCGCCATCTCGAACCCACCGCCGAGCGCGTAGCCGTTGATCGCCGCGATGATCGGCTTCCAGCACGTGGTGCGGTTGGCGAGGCCGCCGAAGCCCGTTTCGGCAAACCGGATCATGTCCCGGCCGTGCTCCGCGGTGAATCGCAGATCGTTCCCGGCCGAGAACGCCTTGTCCCCCGCGCCGGTGAGAATGCCCACCCACACGTCGGGATCGCGCTCGAACTCGTTCCAGATCTCGTGCAGCTCGAAGTTGGCCGCCGGGTGGAGCGCGTTCATCCGCTCCGGCCGGTTGACGGTCACGATCGCGATGCGGCCAACCGTCTCGTACGTCGCGAACTGGTACGCCATGGCCTTACCGGCCCTTGAACTTCGGCTTGCGCTTCTCGACGAACGCCGCCGCCGACTCGTGGAAGTCGTCGCTCAGATGCAGCGCGCGGCCCTGCGTATAGAAGCGCGACTGGCGCTGCATCTCGTTGACGAACCAGCGCATGACCCGCACGTTGGCGCGCACCGACAGCGGCGGGTTCTCCATGATCTCGGCCGCGAGCGCCTCCGCGGTCGGGATCAGCTGCGCCATCGGGACGACGCGGTTCACCATGCCGTGCTGCAGCGCCTCCTCCGCGGTGACCATGCGGCCCGTCAGCGCGACCTCGTTCGCAAAGCGGCTGCCCGTCCAGAACCACGTCGCGACCCAGTGCTGGCCGCTCGCCAGACCGCGCTGCACCTCGCGGATTTGAAATTTCGTTCCTTCCGCGGCGACGACGAGATCGCACGACTGCGAGAGCGTGTAGCCGAGCCCGAGCGCGTACCCGTGCACGGCGGCGATCACCGGCTTCCAGTTGACGGTGTCCCCCAGCCCGTTCTCGCGCGAGCGGCGGCCGGCGGGACCGCCGAGGCGCCGCAATTCCTCACGCGTGCGCAGCTGGCGCTGCTGCACGTCGGCCCCGGAGCAGAACGCGCGGCCGGCCCCCGAGATGATCGCGACCTGCAGGCTCTCGTCCGCGTCGAACTCGAACAGCGCGTCGTTCACGTCCTCCACGAGCTGATCGGTGGCGGCGTTGAGCTTCTTCGGCCGGTTCAGCACGATGGAGCAGATCGGGCCCTTCGCCTCGTAGAGGACGGTCTCGAACTTCGGCATGACTCACCTCGCGCGACAATTATAGGCGGTGCTAAGCTCGCGCCATGAAACTCTCCGGCAAGGTCGCGATCGTGACCGGCACCAGCCCGAACATCGGCGGCGGCATCGCGGGCGGGCTGGCCGACGAAGGCGCCGCGGTCGTCTGCGTCGACGCCGTGGCGGACAACGCGCTGCAATGCGCCGCGTGGATCGGCAAGCGCGGCGGCCAAGCGCTCGGCATCGTCGCCGACACCACCGACGAAGCGCAGGTCACGGCGATGGTGGCGCGCGCGTGCGAGGCGTACGGAGGCGTCGACATCCTCGTCAACAACGCCGGGATCCTCGGCGGCGAGAGCGTGCTGGAGATGCCGCTCGAGCGCTGGAATCGCCAGATCGCCGTCAACCTGACCGGGACGTTCCTCTGCACGAAGCACGTCGCGCGCTCGATGGTGGAGCGGAAGCGCGGCGGCAGCATCATCGTGATCGCGTCGACCGCCGCCCACCAGGGCCAGCCCGGCAACATCGGCTATTGCACGAGCAAGAGCGGCCTGTTGAACTTCACGCGCGCCGCCGCGATGGACTTGGTGAAGCACAAGATCCGCGTGAACAGCCTGACGCCGACGGCGACGGACGTGGCGGAAAGCCACGAGCGCGCCGTCGAGTGGGGACGCCCGCGTCCCGAGGCGCGCGGCCGCCTGCTCGACTTCGCGAAGATGATTCCGACGGGCGCGCTGCCGAGCCCGCGCCACTACGCGCGCGCGGCGGTGTTCCTCGCCTCCGACGACGCGGAGATGATCACGGGCTTCGATCTCCGCGTGGACGCCGGCGCGATCGCGAAGTACTGGCCGTGGATGCCATGATCCGCCGCGAATTCGTGCGCATCGCGGTCCTCGGGGGTGGCCTGACGCTGCTCGACGCCCGGGTCGCGCGCGCCCACGGCGACACCGAGGCCCTCCTGCTGAGCTGTATGGACTACCGGCTCGTCGAGGACACCGAACGCTACATGGCGGGCCGCGGCCTGCGCAAGAAGTACGATCACGTCGTCCTCGCGGGCGGGTCGCTCGGCGCGGTGACGGAAAAATTGCCCGCGTGGAGCAAGACTTTTTGGGAGCACCTCGACATCGCGCTCGACCTGCACCACATCAAGAAGGTCATCCTGCTCGACCACCGTGACTGCGGCGCCTACAAGGCCTTCCTCGGTGAAGATTTCTCGAAGGACCGGGCCAGAGAGACCGAGGTCCACGCGACGCAGCTCCGCGAGCTGAAGAAGCAGATCCTCGCGAAGCAGCCGACGCTCGCGGTGGAGATGCTCCTGATGAGCCTCGACGGGAAGGTCGAGACGATCGCGTAATGCGCCTCGCCCGCATGATCCAGGCCGTCGACGCGCATGCCGCCGGCGAGCCCGGCCGCGTGATCGTGGGCGGCGTGTTGGATGTGCCCGGCCGAACCACGTTCGACAAATCGCGATATTTGGAGGAGCACGGCGACGCGCTGCGGAAGTGCATGTTGCGCGAGCCGCGCGGGTATCCAGGCGCCAACTGCAACGTGATCCTGCCGCCGACCCACCCCGACGCGGAGGCGGCCTTCGTCATCATGGAGCACGTCGAGTATCCCGGCATGTCCGGCACGAACACCATCTGCGTGGCAACCGTGCTGCTGGAGACCGGCATGGTGCCGATGCGCGAGCCGGTCACGGAAGTAACGCTGGAGGCGCCGGCAGGATTGATCCGCGTGCGTGCCGAGTGCGCGGGCGGCAAGGTGAAGAGCGTCACGTTCCAGAACGTGCCCGCGTTCGCCGTCTATCTCGATCGTCCGATCGAAGTCCCGACGCTCGGCACGGTAACGGTCGACGTCGCGTACGGCGGCATGTTCTACGCGATCGCCGATGCGCGCGCGTTCGGTCTCACGCTGACGCCGGACGAAGGCCGCGACATCACGCGGATCACGGAGATGATCAAGACGGCGGCGCGCGAGCAGCTGCCCGTCACGCACCCCGAGCAGCCCGGCTTCACCGGCATCTCGATCGCCCAGCTCTCCGGCCCACCGTCACGTCCGGACGCGCACATGAAAAATGTCGTCACGGTGTCGACAGGCGCGCTCGACTGGGACAAGCCATCGACGTGGACCGGCGTGATCGACCGCTCACCGTGCGGCACGGGCACGTGCGCGCGGATGGCGACGCTCCACGCACGCGGCCGGCTCGCACTCAACGAGGACTTCCGTCACGAAGGCATTCTCGGGACGGTCTTCACCGGACGACTGGTCGCGGAGACGAAGGTCGGTCAGTATCCCGCGGTGGTGCCCACGCTGAGTGGACAGGCGTGGATCACAGGCTTCGCGAGCTACGT
>JBGOTH010000164.1:0-6579 GCA_041476345.1 Methylomirabilia bacterium | reverse complement strand
CCGTCCATCTGCGCCGCCCCCGTGATCATGTTCTTGATGTAGTCCGCGTGCCCCGGACAGTCGATGTGCGCGTAGTGCCGCTTGTCCGTCTCGTACTCCACGTGCGCCACCGCGATCGTGATCCCCCGCTCCCGCTCTTCCGGCGCGTTGTCGATCGACCCGTAGTCCCGCACCGCGATGTTCTTGTTCTTCGTGTGCAGCACCTTCGTGATCGCCGCCGTCAGCGTCGTCTTCCCGTGGTCGATGTGCCCGATCGTCCCGATGTTCACGTGCGGCTTCGTCCGCTCGTATTTCGCCTTGGCCATGGCCGCTCCTCCGACTCCTGTTCTCTACCGGGTTGCGTCACGCCGCGGGGACTTGCCGCTCTGCTTCGCCGTGATCTCCTCGGCGATCGCCGTCGGCACTTCCTCGTAACGTAGGAACTGCATGGTGTACGTCGCGCGGCCCTGCGTCATCGACCGGAGATCGGTCGCGTACCCGAACATCTGTCCCAGCGGCACGTTGGCGCGGATCACCTCGGAGGTCCCGCGGATCTCCTGCGAGATGATGCGGCCCCGGCGGCTGTTCAGGTTACCGATGACGGGGCCGACGTAGTCACGCGGGGTGACCACCTCGACGTCCATGATCGGTTCCAGCAGCACGGGCTTGGCCCGGCGGCAGGCTTCCTTGAAGGCCATGGAGCCCGCAATCTTGAAGGCGATCTCCGACGAGTCCACGTCGTGGTACGAGCCGTCGGTGAGCAGGACCTTCACGTCGACGATCGGATAGCCGGCGAGCACGCCGTTGTCGAGCTGCTCGCGCACGCCCTTCTCCACGGCGGGGATGAATTCCTTGGGAATGACTCCGCCCACGATCTTGTTCTCGAAGACGAACCCCTCGCCGGGCGCGGGCTCGACCTCGAGGGTGACGTCGCCGTACTGACCCCGGCCGCCCGTCTGCCGCACGAACTTGCCCCGGGCCTCGGCGGTCGTCCGGATCGTCTCGCGATACGCGACTTGCGGCTTGCCGACGTTCGCCTCGACCTTGAACTCGCGCAAGAGGCGGTCGACGATGATCTCGAGATGCAGCTCGCCCATCCCGTGGATGAGCGTTTGCGCGGTTTCCGTCTCGGTGGTGACCTTGAAGGTCGGATCCTCCATGGCCAGCCGTGCCAGCGATAGTCCGAGCTTCTCCTCGTCGGCCTTCGTCTTCGGCTCGATGGCGACCGCGATGACCGGCGCCGGGAAGGTCATCGACTCCAGCACGATGGGGTGGTCGGTATCGCACAGCGTGTCGCCCGTCGTCGTCGACTTGAGGCCGATGGCGGCGGCGATATCGCCCGCCTGGATCTCCTCGATCTCCTCGCGCTTGTTCGCGTGCATGCGGAGGAGACGACCCACCCGCTCCTTCTTGTCCTTGGTCGAGTTGAAGACGCCCGAGCCCGCCTTCAGGGTGCCCGAGTAGACGCGCAGGAAGACGAGCTGGCCCACGTGCTGGTCGTTCATGATCTTGAACGCCAGCGCGGAAAACGGCTGTTCGTCGGAAGCCTTCCGCTCCTCGGTCTCGCTCGTCTCCGGATTGATCCCCTGCATGGGCGGGATGTCGAGGGGCGAGGGCAGGCAATCGATGACGCAGTCGAGAAGCGCTTGCACGCCCTTGTTCTTGAACGACGAGCCGCAGATGACCGGGAAGAGCGTCAGCTGCGTCGTGCCTTTGCGTACGGCCGCCTTGAGCTCCTCCGCGGAGGGGGCGATGCCGCCCACGAACTTCTCCATGAGGTGGTCGTCCACCTCGGCGAGGCCCTCGATCATCTTCTCGCGGTATTCGCGCACGAGGTCGAGCATGTCGGGCGGGATCGGGACCTTCTTATACTCCTTGCCCAGCGTTTCGTCGTTCTCGTCCCACACCAGCGCGTCCTGGTCGATGAGATCGACGATGCCCGCGAAGCGCTCCTCGTTGCCGATGGGGAGCTGAATCGCGACGGCATGAGCGCCCAGGCGTTCGCGCAGCATGTCGAGGCAGCGGAAAAAGTCCGCGCCGACGCGATCCATTTTGTTGACGTAGACGAGGCGCGGGACGCGGTACTTGTCGGCCTGGCGCCACACCGTCTCGGTCTGCGGCTCGACACCCGACACCGCGTCGAGCACCGCCACGGCGCCGTCGAGCACCCGGAGCGAGCGTTCCACCTCGACGGTGAAGTCGACGTGGCCCGGGGTGTCGATGATGTTGATGCGGTGATCGCGCCAGAAACAGGTGGTGGCGGCGGAGGTGATGGTGATGCCCCGCTCCTGCTCCTGAACCATCCAGTCCATCGTCGCGGTGCCTTCGTGCACCTCGCCGATCTTGTAGGAACGGCCGGTGTAGTACAGGACCCGCTCGGTAGTCGTGGTTTTGCCCGCATCGATGTGGGCCATGATGCCGATGTTTCGCGTGCGCTCTAGCGAGTACTGCCGGTCCACGTCCGTCCTCGTCTTTCTTTTTTCGTTACCCGAACCGTCGCCCCAGCGACGGTCGCTACAGAAGCGAAGAGGGAGACCAAGCTGCGCCCCCCTCTCCCTTGGAGTAACCGATTACCAGCGGTAGTGCGCGAACGCCTTGTTGGCCTCCGCCATCTTGTGAGTGTCCTCGCGCTTCTTCACGGCGGTGCCGCGGTTGTTGGCGGCGTCCAACAGCTCGGCGGCGAGCTTCTCCGCCATGCTTCGCTCGGGACGCTTACGGGCCGCGGTGATCATCCAGCGCATGGCCAGCGACGTGCGCCGGTCCGGCCGGACCTCGACCGGGACCTGATACGTCGAGCCGCCCACGCGCCGCGACTTGACCTCGACGGCCGGCTTCACGTTGTCGATGGCCGTCTTGAACGCCTTGATCGCCTCCGCCTTCGTCTTGTCTTCGACGGTGGCCAGGGCGTCGTACATGATCCGCTCAGCCGTCGACTTTTTGCCGCGGATCATCATGATATTGACGAACTTCGCCACGAGCCGGCTGCCGTACTTCGGGTCCGGCAGAACCTCGCGCTTCGCGGCCCCCGCGCGTCGCATGCCTAGCTGCCTCCGTCCTTGGGCGCCTTGGCGCCGTACTTCGAGCGGCTCTGCTTGCGGCCGGCGACGCCCGCGGTATCGAGACTGCCGCGGATGATGTGATAGCGGATGCCGGGAAGATCCTTCACGCGACCGCCTCGGATCATCACGATCGAATGCTCCTGCAGGTTGTGGCCGACTCCCGGGATGTACGAGGTCACTTCAAGGCCGTTCGTGAGCCGCACGCGCGCCACCTTGCGGAGCGCAGAGTTCGGCTTCTTCGGCGTCGTCGTGTACACACGGATACACACACCGCGCTTCTGCGGACACGCCTGCATCGCGGGCGTCTTGGACTTCTTACGCACCGCTTCACGACCCTGCCGCACGAGCTGATTAATAGTCGGCATGACTCTCCATCGCCGAGAACGGCGACAAAACTCTCACTTTATATCCGAGAGGCCCCTTTATGTCAAGCATTTACGAGACACCGGCTACCCGGCCACCGCCACAGACCCGTCGCCCTCGATCGCGTCAACGGGAGGAGGATCGAGGCTCAGCACGCTGTCCAGCGGCTTGATCGCCTCGCCGCCGGGCGTGAGCACTTCCACGCGCGTGTAGTTGCCAAGCCCGGTGCCGGCCGGGATGAGCCGTCCGACGATCACGTTTTCCTTGAGACCGCGCAGATCGTCGACCTTGCCGGAGATCGCCGCCTCGGTCAGCACGCGCGTCGTCTCCTGGAACGACGCCGCGGAGATGAAGCTGTCCGTCGATAGCGAGGCCTTGGTGATGCCGAGCAGCACGGGCTTCGCCGTGGCAGGACGCTTCCCCTGCGCCAGCACCCGCTCGTTCTCCGCCTGGAAGACGAACTTGTCGACCAGCTCGCCCACCACGAAATCTGTGTCGCCCACCTCTTCGATGCGGACACGCCGTAGCATCTGGCGGACGATGATCTCGATGTGCTTGTCGTTGATGGTCACGCCCTGCAGGCGATAGACCTCCTGCACCTCGTTCACGAGATAGCGCTGTAGCTCGCGGTCGCCGAGGACGGCGAGATAGTCGTGCGGATTCGGTGAGCCGTCCATGAGCGCCTCGCCCGCGCGCACCCGGTCGCCCTCGTGGACGCTGATGTGCTTGCCGCGCGGGATCAGGTATTCCTTGGTCTCGCCGTTGTCGGCGCGGATCACGATCTTCCGCATGCCCTTGACGAAGCCGCCCATCTCCACGCGGCCGTCGATCTCCGTGATGACCGCCTGCTCTTTGGGCTTGCGCGCCTCGAAAAGCTCGGCCACCCGCGGCAGACCACCCGTGATGTCCTTGGTCTTCGTCGACTCACGCGGGATCTTGGCGATGATGTCGGCGGCGTAGATCTCGGCACCTTCCGCGACGTTGATGTTGGCGCCCACGGGGAGCGGGTAGCGATGCCGGTCGCCGGTATCCGCGTGACCCTCCACCACTCTGATGATGATGCCGGGCTGAAGCCGGCCGTCCGCGTCCTCGATGATGACCTTGCGGGCGAGGCCGGTGACCTCGTCGAACTCCTCCCGCACGGTGACGTTCTCGACGATGTCCTGGTATTCCACCCGTCCCGTGAACTCGGTAAGGATCGGATTCGTGAAGGGGTCCCATTCCACGAGCACGGTACGCGCCTTCACCTTCGCGTCCGGCTTGACCTTGAGTTTGGCGCCGTACACGACCGGATAGCGCTCGCGCTCACGGCCGCGCTCGTCGCTCACGCCGATCTCGCCGTTACGGTTGGTCGCCACCAGATCGCCGTCGCGATTGGTGACCGTGCGCAGGTTGTGAAACTTGACGGTCCCCGCGCTCTTGACCTCGTGCTTCGAAGCCTCGACGACGCGGCTCGCGGTACCCCCGATGTGGAACGTCCGCATCGTGAGCTGGGTGCCCGGCTCGCCGATCGACTGCGCCGCGATGATGCCGACGGCCTCTCCGAGCTCCGCGAGGCGTCCGTTGCCGAGGTTGCGCCCGTAACACATGACGCAGATGCCGCGCTTCGTGTCGCACGTGAGACCCGAGCGGATGCGCACCCGCTCGATGCCCGCGTCCTCGATTTTCTGCGCGGCCTCTTCGGTGATTTCGGTCGTGGCCTGCACGATGATCTCCTGCGAGAGGGGATCGCGCACGTCCTCGGCGGTGACGCGACCCAGGATGCGATCGCGCAGCGACTGGATGATGTCACCGCCCTCCACGAGCGGGGTGGCGTCGATGTACTTCACGGTGCCACAGTCGTACTCGGACACGATGACGTCCTGCGACACGTCGACGAGCCGCCGCGTCAGATAGCCGGAGTCGGCCGTCTTGAGCGCCGTGTCCGCGAGACCCTTGCGGGCGCCGTGGGTGGACGTGAAGTACTCGAGCACGGTGAGACCCTCGCGGAAGTTCGACGTGATGGGCGTCTCGATGATCTCGCCCGACGGCTTGGCCATGAGCCCCCGCATGCCGGCGAGCTGGCGGATCTGCTGCTTGGAACCGCGCGCGCCGGAGTCCGCCATCATGTAGATGGGGTTGAACTCGCCGCCCTGCTCACCCTGCTCGAGCTCCTTGAACATCTGGTCGGCGATCACCTCGGTGACGTGCGCCCAGATGTCGACCACCTTGTTGTACCGCTCGCCGTTGGTGATGACGCCGTCCTGATACTGCTGCTCGACCTCGTTGACGTCCTCCCGGGCCTTGGTCAGGAGCTGCTCCTTGGACGTCGGGATGTGCATGTCGTCGATGCCGATCGACAGTCCGGACACGGTAGCGTAGCGGAAGCCCAGCTCCTTGAGCTCGTCGAGAAAGGCGACCGTCCGCTCGTTGCCGAGGCTGTTGTGGCAGCGCGCCACCAGGGCGGTGAGCTCCTTCTTCTTGAGCTCTTGGTTGATGAAGCGAAGCTCGGAGGGCACCACCTCGTTGAAGATCGTGCGGCCCACCGTGGTCTCGACGACCTCGCCGTTCCAGCGCAGGCGGATGCGGGCCTGCAGGGCGACGCTCTCGTTGTCGTACGCGATGCGCACTTCTTCCGGGTCGGCAAAGAGACGCCCCTCACCTCGGATGGGATGCTCGGTGGTCCCGATCTTTTCCTTGGTGAGGTAGTAGATGCCGAGGACCATGTCCTGCGTCGGCACCGCCACCGGCGCCCCGTTGGAGGGCGACAGGATGTTGTTGGCCGACAGCATGAGGACCTGGGCCTCGAGCTGCGCCTCCATCGAAAGCGGCACGTGCACGGCCATCTGGTCGCCGTCGAAGTCCGCGTTGAACGCCGTACACACGAGGGGGTGGATCTCGATGGCCTTGCCTTCCACGAGGATGGGCTCGAAGGCCTGGATGCCGAGCCGGTGCAGCGTCGGGGCCCGGTTCAGAAGGATCGGGTGCTCCTTGATGACGTCCTCGAGGATGTCCCACACCTCGGGCCGCTCCTTCTCGACGTACTTCTTGGCCGCCTTGATGGAGCCCGCGATACCGCGCTCCTCCAGCTTGCGGAGGATGAACGGCTTGAAGAGCTCGAGCGCCATTTTCTTCGGCAGCCCGCACTGATGGAGCTTCAGATACGGGCCGACGACGATGACCGACCGGCCCGAGTAGT
>JBGOTH010000163.1:0-6582 GCA_041476345.1 Methylomirabilia bacterium | reverse complement strand
GGCGAGAATCGAGACGAGCGTACGCATGCTCTGCCTTTCGTTGTCTAGGCGCGCGGCGCCAGTGCGTCCATGTGGCGGAGGACCCGGTCGATCTCGGCCCCGCCCGGTTGGAAGTTCGGTTCGAGGAACAGCTCCGTGAGTCCGGCGTCCGCGTAGCGCTTGATGTCGTCGCGGATCTCGTCGAGCGATCCCATGAGCGGGCGGCGGTCTTTCCCCTGCGGCGCATCGAACACGTTGAACGAACCCCGACTGACCACGTGCAGCGTCTTCGGATCGCGGCCGTGCGCGATCGCCGCCTCGTGCAGCTCACGCACCACCGGGGTGACGCGATCGAGCGGAACGTTGCCGCCGTTGAAGCCGTCACCGAGCGTGACCGCGCGTTTGACGACCACCGGGCTATAGCCGCCCACGGTGATCGGCGGGTGCGGCTTCTGCAGCGGCTTCGGCTCGATCTTGGCGCGTGGCACGCGATAGAACTCGCCCTCGAACTCGACGATGTCCTTGGTCCAGATCTCTTTCAGGCAGCGAAGGAATTCATCACCGCGCTTCCCGCGATCCCGGAACGGCACGTTGACGGCGTCGTACTCGTCTTCCGACCAGCCGAGCCCCAGGCCGACGTCGAGCCGGCCGCCGGAAACCAGGTCGAGGGTGGCGAGCTGCTTCGCGAGCATCACCGGCGTGTAGTACGGCATGATCAGCACGCTCGCGCCGAGCCGCACACGACGCGTCGCCGCGGCCACCCACGTCAGCGACACGATCGGATCCATCACGCACTCGAAACCTTTCGGCCACGGCTGGCCCGGCATGGGCGGGTAGTCGTTCTTCGGCTTCAGCGCGTAGAGCAGACGCTGGAAGACCCAGAGCGAGTGGTAGCCGAGATCCTCGGCGGCGCGGGCCACGCGCAACTGGTTCTGCGGCGTGGCCCACGCTCCCGCCATCGGCAATCCGAAACCCAAATGCATCGCGCTCCGTCCTATCCCTTCTTGTCGGCGTCGAGCACTTCCTTGATCGCGGCCGGGGACACCTTGATCTCAACGCCCGCGCGTTCCTCTTGCAGCAGCATCGCCACGCGGGAGTCGCGCTCGGCCCAGCCCCGATTCAACGCTTCCGTCATCTCCTCGAGCGTCATGTTGGCCAGGCGCATCGGCACCTTCACCTCGCGGGCGAGCTGCGTGGCGAGGGTGACGTCCTTGTGCGCGAGCCGCAGCGCGAACGACGGCGGGTCGAACTTGCCCGGCAGGAACTGATCCGCGAGCCCGTCGAACGTGCGGCGCCGCCCGCCCGCGCCCTGCCGCACCGCCTTCCAGATGACGAGCGGGTCGACGCCCGCCTTCACGCCCATCGTGAACACCTCGGCCAGCGCGGTCTGCACGATGTAGCCGGCGCAGTTGTGGACCAGCTTCGCGACGGAGCCGGCGCCGATGGCGCCGACGTAGTTCGCCTGGTCGCTGAAGCCGTCGAGCACCGGCTTGCACTTGTCGAAGATCGTCTCGTCGCCACCGACCCAGATCGCGAGCTTCCCGCTCTCGGCGCCGCGCGGACCGCCACTGACCGGCGCGTCGAGCACGTGGACGCCCTTCTCCTGGAAGATGGCGTGGATCCGGCGCATGACGGTGGGCGAGTTCGTGCTCAGGTCGAGGTAGATTTTGCCGGCGCTCATGCCGGCGAGGATGCCGTTCGGCCCGAGGGCGACGGCCTCGACATCGGCGGGCCCGGGCAACGAGGTGAAGACGACGTCGCTCGCCTCCGCCACCGCCTTCGGCGTATCCGCCCACGCGGCACCGTTCTTCAGGTGCGAGGCCGCCGCGTCCTTCTTCACGTCGTTGATGACGAGCGCAAAGCCCGACTTCATGAGGTTGGCCGCCATGTGGCGGCCCATCGTTCCGACGCCGATGAATCCGACTTTCATGACTGGATCTCCCCTTGACGGCCCATGGCCGTCAATTTTGTCCTTCAAAAACTTTCGCGGCGATCTGACCGGCGCTCATGGCCGTGGGCCATCCCGAGTAGAGCGCCAGGTGCGTGATGACCTCGCCGATCTCGTCCTTCGTGACACCGTTGACCAGCGAACGCTCGAGGTGTCCCTTGAGCTGGTCGCCCCGATTCATCGCGATGAGGGCGGCGACGGTGATGAGGCTGCGATCGCGCTTCGACAGCCCGGGGCGTTCCCAGACGTCGCCGTACACGACCTTCTCGGTCATCTCGATGAGCTTCGGCGCGACCTTGCGGACGATCTCGCGCGCGGGCGATGGGCGAGGTGTGCTCACGGTTCGGCTCCTTAGCGGGCTGATTATTCCATAGAGTACACTCCCCGCCGTAGGGCGAGGAGGCGGAGATGACCATGCGCGTGCTCGTGACGGGCGCCGGCAGCGGAATCGGACGTGCGACGTGCCTCAGAACAGCCCGTGACGCCGCCGCGCGCGGCGAGAAGGCGCAGATCGCCGCCGTCGACCTCGCGACGTCACCGGGATTGAAGGGCGTGATCGCGGAGCTGGAAAAGCTCGGCGCGCAGGCGGTAGCGCTGCACGCCGACATGGCGACGGCGGACGGCCCCGGACGTGCCGTCACGGAAGCAGTGTCACGCTTCGGGGGGCTCGATGGACTCGTGAGCAACGCCGGCATCAACCGACCGGGGCTGCTCGTCGACTATCGCGTGGAAGATTGGGACGTGCTCTTCGACGTCAACGTGCGCGCCACGTGGCTGCTCGCCAAGGCGGCGCATGCCGCGCTCGCGGCATCCCGCGGCGCCATCGTCGTCACGGGATCGATGTCGGGCAGCAACGCGCACGCGAACCTCGGCGCATACGGCCCGACCAAGGCCGCCGTCATCATGCTCATGCGCGTGCTCGCGCAGGAGTTCGGGCGCCAGGGCATTCGCGTGAACGCGGTGTCGCCGGGCATGGTACGGACCGGCATGACGGAGCCCGTGTACAAGAACGAGGACATCGCGCGGCAGCGCGCCGACCTGGTACCGCTCGGGCGCGTCGCGGCCCCCGAAGACATCGCGGACGCCATCGCGTTCCTGCTCGGTCCGGATGCGCGCTACGTCAACGGCCACGACCTCGTCGTCGACGGCGGTGTGGCAGGCAACTTTCTCGGCCGCTTACCCGGGATCTCTTCGATTCCCCGAGGCTGACCATGAAACGCTTTTCGCTCCTCGTCCTTCTCGCCACCCTCGTGATCGCCGGCGTTGCGGACGCGCAGACACCGAAACGCGGCGGCGTCCTGAACTCGATGGTCACCGAAGATCCACCGGGGTTCTCCATCCACGAGTCCGCCACCGTCTCCACCGTGTGGCCGATGAGCCCCTGCTACAGCAACCTCGTCCACTTCGACGCGGCGAAGTCGCAGGAGACGGTCGACACCATCGTCGGCGAGCTGGCGGAAAAGTGGTCGTGGCAGGACAATCACCGGAACCTGGTGTTCTTCCTGCGCAAGAACGTGAAGTGGCACGACGGCCACCCGTTCACGTCGAAGGACGTGAAGTACACGTTCGACGTCGTCCGCGAAGCGGCGGACGCGCCCGCCAAGATGCGGCTGAGCCCGCGCAAGGACTGGTACGCGAACATCGAGGCGATCGAGGCCGCGGAACCCTACACGGTCGTGTTCCGCATGAAGCGGCCGCAGCCGTCCCTGCTCCTGATGCTCGCGTCCGGCTACTCACCCGTGTATCCGGCGCACGTGCCGCTGGCCGATCTGCGCCAGAAGTGCGTCGGGACCGGGCCGTTCAAGTTCAAGGAGTACGTGCGCGGCCAGACGATCGAGCTCGTGCGCAACCCCGACTACTTCGTCCCGAACCGGCCGTACCTCGACGGGATCAAGTACACGATCATCAGCGAGCGCGGCACGCGGCTAGCCGCGCTGCAGACCGGACGGCTGGACGCGTTCGCGCCGCTCGACATGACGAAGGTGACGGCGGAGACCGTGAAGAAGGCGGTGCCGGCGCTCGTGGTTCAGGAGACCGGCCAGAACGGCAGCGACAACATCATCATCAACCACAAGAAAGCGCCGTTCGACAACGTCACGGTGCGCCGCGCGGCCAACCTCGCGCTGAATCGCGCCGCGTCGATTCAGTCGGTGCGCCACGGCGGTGCGGTACCGGGCGCCGCGATGATGCCGCCACCGTTCGGCTCGTGGGGCTTGCCGGAAAAGGAGCTCCGCGCGCTCCCCGGCTATCGGGACCCCGCTCGCGACCGGGCCGAGGCGAAGAAGCTGCTCGCGGATGCGGGATACAGTGCCGCCAAACCTCTTCGTCTGGAGATGGTCACGCGGACGCTGCCCGTCTACGTCGACCTCGCGTCGTACGTGGTCGACCAGCTCAAGCACGTCGGTATCGAGGTCAGCATCAAGCAGCTCGACACCGCGCAGTGGTTTCCGTCCCTGGCGCGCAAGGAGTTCCTGATCGCCGCGAACCTCACCGCGCCCGGCGCGGACGACCCGGACATCATGTTCTACGAGAACTTCAAGTGCGGGACGTCCCGGAATTACTCCGACTACTGCGACGAACGGATGGACAAGATGATCGACGCCCAGTCATCGGAGCTGGACCACGCGAAGCGGCTCAAGCTCGTGTGGGACATCCAGAAGAAGCTCGAGGCCGACGTGGCGCGGCCGATGCTGGGCTGGCGCAAGGAATACTTCGTCACGTGGCCGTACGTGAAGGGCCTCGTGTCGCACAACTCGCTCTACAACTGGGGGCGCATGCAGGACGTCTGGCTGGACAAGTAGCCTATGGATTGTTGAACAGGCGGATGAGATCCATGACCGGTGCTGACAGGGACGGTACGCGGCTCAGAGGTTCCAGGAGCGCCGCCAGCGCGGCTCGATTGGGCTCGCGCTTCCTCATTTGCCTTTCGATCATCTCGACGTCGATCAGCAAGTCGGCGCGCTGATCTTCCGTGACGGACGCCTCGTGGCGTAATACGTCATCCATTTGACGGAGCAACTCGAGCGCCGGCTCGCGTTCCCGCTCGATGGTAGCGTGCTGAGAACGCGTGGCGCTGGTGACGTCGCGGCCGGCAGGGTCGGGGTCGGCCGAAAAGAATCTTCTCGGCGCCTCGTGATACTCGCGAATCAGCCCCTTGCCGTGCTCCTCCTCGACGTAGATGCGACCCTCTCCGGTCAGTCGCGCATGACATCCGCCTCCGAAGGTGAAAAGGACTTCCGCCCACCCGCGACTCTCGAGGACCTTCCCAGCATCGAAGATCCACTGGGTCGGGATCTGTACGCGCAGATCCTTCGCGACCGCGTTGAGGTCGAACATCGTGCCCGGCCTCGCACCGCGCTCCAAATCGTACAAACGAGCCAGAATCAGCTCGATCAGGCCGGAGAAGTTCACGGTTGCATCGGTAGTCATTCGATCTCCCGACTCACCACCGCAGCTCGACCCGCTGCGGCGACACCCGTTCGAGGAATGCCACTTCGTTGTACTGCCCGAATACGCCCCGTCTGCCCAGTAGGCCGTACGGAAGATCCAGCTTCTCGACGAAGACGATCTCAGTATCCCACCGACGGCGATCGATCTCGATGTGCGTGCGAACACACCAACCGGGCGGAGCGCTGCCGCCATAGTGGACCGTCCAGTTCGGCTCGTTCGGCAATTGGAGACCCGCGTCCTGGGCCGCGCTGATGTGGAACACGCTATACACCGCGCCGCTGTCTAGGACGCTGCGAACCAACACCCGTGATCGAGGTCCCAGGAGGTAGACGTCGCACATTGGCAGCAAGTGAACGCTGCCGGGCATGATGCGGTAGTTCAGCGCAGTGAATGGCACGGCGCCGGGAGCATAGCGCAGAGGTGTGCCCGAGTCAGTGTCTGAAGTTTCAGACACCCCTTCCTCGGCGCAGAGCTAGATCCTCTGGTCAGGCCTGCGCGGCAAGCAGCTTCCCCCGGATCTTCTCGACCTGCTCCTGGAATGGCACCCCGCGCCGATCCGTCATCGGCGTCTTGTCCGCCAGCGTCGTGATCAGCTCCGCGAAGATCGGCCCTTCCTCCGTGAGCATCTTCGGGAAGCGCCGCTTGAACTCCTCCAACTCGCCGATCTGGATGCACGTGCGGTAGCCCGCGCCCTTCGCCATCGTCACGAAGTCGACCTGCAGCCCGCCCGGAATCTCCTGCGCGCCCGACGTGTGATAGACGCCGTTCTTGAACAGCAGATGGATCAGGTTGCGCGGACGCGCGCCCGCGATGGTGGCCAGCGAGCCCAGTTGCATGAGCAGCGAGCCGTCGCCGTCGAACACGATCACGCGACGCTTGGGCTGCGCGAGCGCCAGGCCGAGACCGAGCGACGAGGCGCCGCCCATGAAGCCGACGCAGCCGACGGAGAGATCGTCCGGCTGCATCTCGCGCCACGCTGGGCCCGTCGTCATCGTCGGCACACAGATCGCATCGCCACGGGTGGCGGCGATGACCTTCAGGACGTCTTCGGGCTTCATCGCCATCAGATGGTCTCCAGGCCGACGAGCACCGCGGCGGGACCTTTCCGCTGCCGGCTCAGACGGTAGTACTCGGGGATGAGGTGCACGTCGTCCGGCCCTTCCATGCGCGCGTGCGGCACGCTGAACGTGTCGAGCAGCGGCTCG
>JBGOTH010000162.1:0-6608 GCA_041476345.1 Methylomirabilia bacterium | reverse complement strand
CGGGCCTCGCGCGCGCCGAAACCGGCTGGACGCGGATCGTCATCGAAAAACCGTTCGGGCACGACTACGACAGCGCGCGGGAGCTGAACGCGCTCCTCGCGAGCGTCTTCAGCGAGGACCAGATCTATCGGATCGATCACTACCTCGGCAAGGAAACGGTCCAGAACATCCTCGTCTTCCGCTTCGCCAACCAGATCTTCGAGCCGTTGTGGAACCGCATGCACGTGAACCACGTGCAGATCACGGTGGCGGAGGACCTCGGCGTGGAGACGCGCGGCGCCTACTACGAAGAGTCGGGAGCGCTGCGCGACATGATGCAGAACCACCTGCTGCAGCTCCTCTGCCTCATCGCCATGGAGCCGCCCGTCTCGTTCGACGCCGATCCCGTGCGCGACGAGAAGAACAAGGTGATGCACGCGATCCGGCCGATCGATCCCGCGCGGGTCGACGAGCTGGCCGTGCGCGGCCAGTACGCGAGCGGCTTCATGGGACCACGACCGGTGCGCGCCTACCGGGAGGAGAAGGGCGTCGCGAAGGAATCACCGACGGAGACGTACGCCGCGGTCAAGCTCTATATCGACAATTGGCGATGGGCGGGCGTGCCGTTCTTCCTGCGCACGGGCAAGCGCCTGCCGAGCCGCGCGAGCGAGATCGTCATTCGGTTCCACCGCACGCCGCACATGATCTTCCGGCGGAGCCCCGAGGGCGTGGACCCGAACCTCCTCGTGATCCGCATCCAGCCCGACGAGGGCATCGCGCTCACGGTCGCCGCGAAGACGCCGGGGCCGGAGCTCAAGCTCGGCACCGTGACGATGGACTTCCGCTACGGCGAAGTGTTCGGCGGCCAGTCGCCGGAAGCCTACGAGCGCCTGCTCCTCGACGCGATGCACGGCGACCCGACGCTCTACGCCCGCGGCGACTGGGTCGAGCTGGCGTGGCAGATCCTCGATCCGGTGCTCAAGGCGTGGCGCGGCGGCACGCCGTCACCGTACGAGGCCGGCACGTGGGGTCCCGCCGACGCGGAGTCGTTCATCGCGCGCGACGGCGGCGCGTGGCACCAGCCGTAGCCCTTCCTTTCGCGAGCGTCAGCGGACGGTCACCCCGCGTTCGATGGCTTCACTGTCGTTGATTCCGTACGTGTCGAGCATCATTCGCTGTGCCTCCACGGCGTAGTTCACCCAACGGAGCGGGTTGTACCATCGGAGACAAAGGGCTCGTTGCTCGCCCACGCCTTCAGGATCACGTCATGCGCTCCACATGCGGGCCGAGCAGCAGTCTTCGCGCGACGCTTCGACCGGATCGTCGGCGCGCTAAGTCATACAGCCACGGCTTCCCCATAGGCTGCTCGTCCGGCGAGATGGTATATTTCGTGAGTAGTAATCGACTTTAAAGACATATTTAGACATATGGAGTAGACCGGTGGAGGGGCGCGCTATCCCACGAGACGAGCGAACCGCGGTGGCGAAGATTGCCCGAGCCGGTCGGGGGGGGCTTATCAGCGTTGCTGACGCCGCAAAAGCTCTCGGTGTGGCCCCTCACGACGCCGCGGTTAGACTAGGGCGCCTCGCGCGTCGCGGCTGGCTCCGGCGGGCTCGAAGAGGTCTCTACTTGGTTCTCGCTCTCGAGGTCGAGCCGAATCGACCCACTACCGCCGAAGATCCGTGGCTTCTCGCTCAGAAGGCGTTTTCTCCTTGCTATGTAGGTGGCTGGAGCGCTGCGGAGCATTGGGGTCTAACCGAGCAACTCTTTCGCTCCACACTCGTCGTCACCGGAGCTGCGGTACGACATCGCTCAATAACGCTCCTCGGCCACGAGTTCCGTCTCTTCCGCGTACCGAAGTCACGCGTCACCGGAGTAGTAGCTATCTGGCGAGGCCGCGATCGCGTCCACGTTTCCGACCGGGAACGTACGCTCGTGGATTGTCTTCGCGATCCTGAACTTGCGGGAGGCATCCGCCATCTCGCCGACATGATGCGAGAGTACGCCACGTGGCCCGAGCACGATTTCAAAAGGCTTGCGTCGATTGCTCGCCAGTTCGGCAGTGGCGCCGCTTGGAAGCGCCTAGGTTACCTCGCAGAACGCGTCTGGACGGACGAGCGATCACTTCTCGCAGAAGCGCAGAAACGCATCACGGCCGGTTACGTGCGGCTCGACCCCGGCGTGCGCCGGCGCGGCACGATGATGCGGCGATGGCGGCTGCGGTTGAACGTCACCGTGAGCACTAGCGAACTGTGATATCCAAGCAGGACATCCTCGATCGAGCAGCCGAGTGGCAGTTACGTCCGGACGTGGTCGAAAAAGACTATGTCCTCGGATGGCTTCTTGCCGGTCTTGGCGCTCACGAGGAAACGCGCACTCGCTGGATCTTTAAGGGCGGTACTTGCATCAAGAAATGCTACTTCGAAACATACCGGTTCTCCGAAGACCTTGACTTCTCCCTCCTCCCAGAAGCGCGCTACACCGAGGACGACATTCGCGCCGCCGTCGACGCCGCAACGCGACTAGCGAGCGAGTCCAGTGGGATCGCTTTCCCTCGCGATCTCGTCGAAGTCCGGACACGCCGCAACAAGCAGGGCGAGATGACCTTCCAAGTTCGGGTGTCATACCGCGGGCCCCTTGCTTTCCCAATCCTCCCGCGGGTCCTTCTCGATCTGACTCGGCACGAGCCGGTCCTCGACACGCCCACGGCACGAGGACCGTTCCATCCGTATCCGGATGCTCTGCCGGACGGCGGGGTAGTCCTGACCTATTCGTTCCACGAGCTTCTTGCCGAGAAGATGCGTGCGCTCTATGAGCGGATCCGGCCTCGCGATCTCTACGACGTTATCTACCTCCTTGAAAACCGCGCCGATGCACTTGACTTCCGGCTATTGCACGAACTCTTTAGGAAGAAGTGCGCCGTCAAAGAACTGGAGATTCCCACAGTTCGCAGCGTCGTGGGCACCGTACTCGCAGCCGACGAGCTCAGAAGCGAATGGGCCAACATGCTGGCTCATCAGTTGCCACAACTTCCGGCGCTCGATGACTTGTTGTCGCGGCTTCCGGAACTTATCGCCTGGGTGGATAGCGCGGCTGTATCCGTTGTGGAGTCGGCGTTGCGGCCCGTCCCAGTTGCACCCGAAACGTCAGCGGTTATTGCCGCAGGAATCCAGTACTGGGGCGGCGTTCCACTCGAGGCCGTGCGCTTTGCCGGGGCCAATCGTCTACTCGTCGGCTTTACCTACGACGGCACCCCTCGCCTCGTCGAGCCGTATTCCTTGCGAAGAGCGGGAACTGGAAATCTTTTGCTTTATGGATGGGAGCAGGGATCGACCCACATCAAGGCATTCAACGTCGCGAAGATGGGTAGCGTGCGGCCCACACAGACTTCGTTCCAGCCGCGCTACCGGATTGAGTTCTTCGTGGAGGCCGGGCCTTTGAGTGCGCCACAGACCACCACGGCGATTGGCGGCTTCTATACGCCGCCTCGGTCTCCGCGACGGACCCGAAGCGCGTACGGGCCGACGTACACCTTTCAATGCCCTTACTGCGACAAGCTCTTTCGACGAACGACGAACGACCCAAAACTCCGAAAGCACAAAACTAAGGATGGCTGGGACTGCTCCGGACGACACGGCTACCTCCAGAGTCTCGACTAGCCACACCGGCTTCTTTCGACTGCCGTAGCTGAGTCGGCCATTCACACCTCCTTCAGTCGGAGGCGTACAGCCGCTGCGGCCCTGGCTGGGGAACCACGGGCGGATGGCCGGCCCGGCGGCCGAGCCGGCCATCCGCCCGTGGCTCCCCAGCCGCCCGCCGATTGTGCATACTCGGGTCGGCTGCACACCGCGCAGGCATCGCACGTATCGCCCGGCGGTGGCGTACGTGTCGATCCCCCCGGAAAGGTGGAGCTTCGCCGTGGCGCGCGATTGGAGCGGTCCTTGCCTTTTCCCGACGGACGCGCGCGCGCACCAAAGCACAGAGGAGGAGCGATGAGCCAGCCCATGGGAGACGTGAGTCGTCGTGACCTGCTGAAGATCCTCGGCGCCGCCGGCGTCGCCGGCGCGGCAGCGTCGTTCGCCCGCGGGCCGGCATACGCGGCGGACAAGCTCGTGGTCGGTGTGATCTACGTCGGTCCGCGCGACGACTACGGCTACAACCAGGCGCAGGCCCAGGCCGCCGCGATGATCAAGAAGATGCCCGGCGTAACGGTCGTCGAGCAGGAGAAGGTGCCGGAGACCAACGACGTCCAGAAGACGATGGGCTCCATGATCGAGCAGGACGGCGCCACGCTCCTCTTCCCGACGTCGTTCGGCTACTTCGACCCGCACATCCTCCGCATGGCCGAGAAATATCCCAAGGTCCGCTTCGCGCACTGCGGCGGGCTCTGGACCGAGGGCAAGCACCCGAAGAACGTCGGGAGCTACTTCGGTTACATCGACGAATGCCAGTATTTGAACGGCGTGGTGGCGGGCCACGCGAGCAAGAGCAAGAAGCTCGGCTTCATCGCCGCGAAGCCGATCCCGCAGGTCCTGCGCAACATCAACGCGTTCACGATGGGCGCGCGCAGTGTCGATCCGAAGATCACGACGTCGCTCATCATCACGGGCGACTGGTCCTTGCCCGTCAAGGAAGCGGAAGCCGCCAACAGCCTCATCGACCAGGGCGTGGACGTGCTCACCTGCCACGTCGACAGCCCCAAGGTCGTCGTGGAGACGGCGGAGCGCCGCAACATCTACGTGTGCGGCTATCACGCCAACCAGGCGACGCTCGCGCCGAAGGGCTATCTCACCGGCGCGGAGTGGGCCTGGCTCACGCCGTACACGATGCACGTGAAGGACGCGATGGCCGGCAAGCCGCTCGTCAACTTCCTGCGCGGCGGGCTCAAGGACGGCTTCGTGAAGCAGTCGGCGTACGGCAAAGCGGTGTCAGCGGCGGCGCGCAAGAAGGCGGACTCAGTGAAGGCGCAGATGATGAAAGGCGACTTCGTCATCTTCAAGGGCCCGCTCAAGGACAACACCGGCAAGACGGTCATCGACGCCGGCGTGGCGCAGAAGCAGACCGACGTCGTGCTCGAGCAGATGGGCTATCTCGTCGAGGGCGTCGTCGGCAAGGTCTGACGTGCATCGGCTGGCCCGCGCCGGCGAAGCGCTCGCGATCCCGCTCGGCGCCCTCGTGGCGGCGCTCGTCGTGTTCGGGCTGTTCATGGCGGCGCTGCGCCACGATCCACTCGAGGTGTATGCGCTCATCTACCGCGGCGCGTTCGCCAGCGCGTTTTCGTGGCAGAACACGCTCGCGCGCGCGGCGCCGCTCGTCCTCACCGCGCTCTGCGTCGCCCTTCCCGCGCGCGTCGGTTTGATGGTGATCGGCGGGGAGGGCGCGCTCGTGCTGGGCGGCCTCGCCGCCGCCGTGGTCGGCCATCAGCTCGCGGGCGTGACTCCCGTCGGCGTGAAGCTCGCGATGGCGGCGGCCGCGATGGTGGTGGGAGCCGCGTGGATCGCGCTCTCGGGCGGGCTGCGCTACTACCGCGGCGTCAACGAGACGATCTCCAGCCTGCTCCTCACGTACATCGCCATCGCGCTCTTCAATCATCTCGTCGAAGGCCCGCTGCGCGATCCTGCCAGCCTGAACAAGCCGTCCACCATGTCGATCGGGGACGCGAACATGTTGGGCCGGCTGCCGGGGCTCGACGTGCACTGGGGGCTCGGCTTCGGCATCATCTTCTGTATCGCGATGTACGTCCTCGTTGCGCACACGACGCACGGTTTCGCGATGCGCATCGTCGGCGGCAACGTACGCGCGGCGCGCCTCGCCGGCCTGCCCGTGGGCGGATTGATCCTCACCGCGTGCGCGCTGGGCGGCGCCGCCGCCGGGCTCGCGGGCATGGTCGAGGTCGCCGCCGTCCACGGCAGCGCGAACGCGTCGCTGATCGCGGGCTACGGGTACGGCGGCATCGTGATCGCGTTCATCGCGCGCCAGAATCCGCTCGCGATCGTGCCGGTCGCGCTGCTCGTGGGCGGCCTCGCCGCGAGCGGCGGCATGCTACAGCGCCGCCTCGATCTGCCGGATGCCACGGTGCTCGTGCTGCAGGGCCTGGCCTTCATCCTGATCCTCGCCAGCGAGTCTTTGTATGGGCGGTTGAAGCTCGGCCGCGCCGCGCGGACCGCGACGTGACCGCGCTCGGCTGGTGGGGCGTGCCGCTCGCCGTGCTCGGCGGCGCCATTCGCGTCGGCACGCCGTTTCTCTTCGTGAGCCTCGGAGAATGCATCACGGAGAAGAGCGGCCGCATCAACCTCGGCCTCGAGGGCATCCTCGTGATGGGGGCGATGACCGGGTACGCGCTGTCGTACGCGACGGGCAACCCGTGGGTGGGCGTGCTCGCCGCGGGCGGCGCCGGCGCGGCGCTGGGCCTGGCGCACGCGGTACTCTGCAACCTGCCGCGCGTGAACGACATCGCGGTCGGCATCGGGCTCATGCTCTCCGGCACCGGGCTCGCGTTCTTCCTCGGCAAGCCGTACGTGCAGCCGCAGGCGCCCACGCTGCCGTCCATCCCGTTCGGCGCGTGGAGCGCGTCGCCGCAGATCCGCGCGGCGCTCGACATCAATCCCCTGTTCCTCTTCGGGGTCGCG
>JBGOTH010000161.1:0-6610 GCA_041476345.1 Methylomirabilia bacterium | reverse complement strand
GTGGCGGCAGCGTACGTCGCGCACTCGCCGGTCGTCGTCCTCGTCGGCGGGGTGGCGCTCGAGCACACGCAGAAGGACGCGTTCCAGGACTACGACCTCGTCTCGATGTTCCGTCCGGTGACGAAGCTCGCCGTACAGGTCACGAAGCCCGAACGCATTCCCGAGGCGCTGCGCGATGCGCTCCGCGCGGCGATGACCGGGCGGCGCGGCCCCGTCTTCGTCGAGATCCCGCGCGACGTGCTGAACGACCAGACGCTGAAGACCGAAATCCTGTCGCCCGATCGCTACCGCGCCACGCATCCCCAGCCGCCGCACGCCGACGCGATACGCGAAGCCGTGCGCCTGCTGCGCAGCGCCGAGCGCCCGCTGATGCTCGTCGGCGGCGGGGTCACGCGCGCCGGCGCGAACGAGCTCGTGGTCCGGCTCGCGGACCAGCACGGCATTCCAATGATCACCGCCTACGGCCGCAACGACGCGGTGCCGAACGCGCACCCGCTCTATGTCGGGCCGCTCGGCCGCGCCGGATCTGCGGAGGCCGCCGCCGCCTGTCGCCGCGCCGACGTTCTCCTCGTGCTCGGCTCGCGCCTCGGGCACTTCACGAGCCATTTCGACGATCGCTCGATCAAGCCGGACACGCAGATCATCCAGGTCGACATCGAGAGCCGCGACATCGGCCGCTACTATCCTGTCGCGCTCGGGATCCAGGCCGACGCGCGCGAGACGTGCGCGGCGCTGCTGGAGGCACTGGGCAAGAGCGCACCACGGGCAGGAGCATGGCGCGACGAGATCGCGAAGCTGCGCCACGAGCGGCAGGCGCGTCTGGCGGGCGAGGCGAAGCTCGACACGACGCCGATGAAGCCGCAGCGCGTGTACGCGGAGCTGCGTCGCGCGCTCCCGCCGGAGACGATCGTCGCTCTCGACGCCGGGGCCGCGCCCGCGTACGGCTACGATCGCCTGCACTTCGGGAATCCGCGCACGTTCCTGACCCCGCTCGACCTCGGCGGGCTCGGCTTCGCGTTTCCCGAAGCGCTCGGCGCGAAGCTCGGGCGTCCTGACGCGCCGGTCGTCGCGATCCACGGCGACGGCGGCTTCCTGATGAACGCGCAGGAGATCGAGACGGCCGTGCGCCACCACATCAACGCCGTCACCATCGTGATGAACAACAACTGCTGGGGCTCGGAGAAGGCGTACCAGAAGGCGTTCTACAACGAGCGCTACATCGGCTGCGACATCGGCAACCCGCGCTACGACGAGTACGCGCGGCTCTTCGGCGCCGCCGGGTTCTACGTCGAGCACCCCGATCAGGTGGGCGACGTGATGAAAGCGGCGCTCGATGCCGGCAAGCCCGCGATCGTCGAGATCCCCATCGACCCGAACGAGTTCCCGGCGCCGGCGACGCAGGCGCGGAAGCGCTGACGCGCCGGCGCTTCGATCGCCTCCTCAGGCGTCGAAGCGGTCGTGGTAGAGGTCGTAGCAGTCCGTGGAGAGCGTGCGCTTCTTGTAGAACGACAGGTAGTGCGCCCACGCTTGGAAGAGCACGTCCTTGCGACGCGGGGCCGCGGAGTTGGCGTAGTACTCCTCGATCACCGAGCGCGCGTTGCGGAAGATGTGCGCGTCCCCCTGGAACTTGCCGGCGCAGTGCACGAGCGTGCGAATCAGCGGGTCGCGCGCAGCCGTGCGCTCCTGATACGCGCGCACGAGGGCGACGGAGCGCCCCGGATCCTGCGCGGCGACGGTGCGTTCCAGCTCGGCCAGCGCTTCGCCAGTCGACAGGCGGGCGGCCCAATCTCGGTACGACGCGTATTCCGGCTTGGGCACGGCAGGGTCGTCCGGGTACGAGTCGATCTCCCGAATCGTGTCGGTGACGAACCACGCGCTCAGGTACACCGCCTTGGCCTGATGCGCGTGCCGGAAATGGCGCAGCCAGAAGTTCACCACGTTGGCGTAGTCGAACGAGTGCATCGGAACCGTGTACGCGATGGGCGAGCGCAGCTTCTCCACGCAATGCGTGGCGTGGGCGATCATGACGGCGTCCGCGATCGCGCGAGGGGCGCACCCTTTCTGCAGGAGCGCGGTGATGGCGTGGGCGACCGCGCTGGGATCGCCCGCCATGATCCGCGCGATCACGTCGTCCTGTTCGATCTCGGTCAGCGGCAGCACGTTGGTCTCGTGCAGCCGGTACTGCGCGCCCTTGAACGTGGTGCCGAGCAGGACGCTCGCGTGGTCGTACAGCGAGTGGAAGATGGGCGCGTTACAGAGATCCGGCACGCCGATGTAGAAGAACGGGTGCGCGTGCTCCCATCCCACCCAGTCCGCGATGTCCAGCATCGAGCGCGTGCGAATGGCCTTGTGGCCGATGTGGCGCACCCGGCGGAACGAGTTGAACTCCTGCTGGTCGATGATCGCCGCGAACAGGATCTCGTTGCGGAGGCGGTCCCGCAGCGCGGGCTCCGCGGCCAGGCCGAGGAAAATCCGGTAGCTCGTCACCTTGTCGCCGTCCACGATGGCGGCGAACATGCGCTGGAAGCGCTCGTCGACGGACCCCTGCGTGAGCGGTTCCTGATCGTCGAAGTAGCAGTGCAGCTTCTTGTTGGATTGCAAGATTTCCTCGGCGCACCGTTCCTGCTCCCGCGCGTAGTGGCCGGGAAACCCGCATTCGAGCTGCGCCCACACATCCAGGCCCTGCGGCACGTAGTAGACGGCCTGCGCGAGCGTGAGGTACTTATCGCGGTCGGAGAGCCAGGGCATCAAGCGCAGGCCGGCCCGGATGCCGAGCATGGTGTGGTCGTAGTTCACGTTCCGAAATTCGCCGTTCGGCAGGAGCTTGTGATGCGCCGGCACGTGCAGGTACGGCGCGGCGGTGGTCATGATGTGCGTCGTGATCCGGGCGGCCTCCTCGGGCTGCGCGGCAACGAGCCGGCAATACGCGTCGGTCGCCTCGTGATACTTGCCGTCGAGGGTTGCGTCGTCCATCTGCTGCAAGAGCGCGCGATCGGTGTGCGTCATGGCCAGGTAACGAACCCGCAGCCCGTCTGCGTGCAGTGGGCCGGGACGTAGTCGACGACCTTCGCCGGCCGCTGCATCGCGGCGGCGACGCTGATCCACGCACGCACCTCGCCGGTGCCGGAGCGCATCGTGTCCGAGTCGAAGGTGAAGAGGTGCTCGAGCGCGGCGACGTCGTTCCGTTCGAGGCGCTCGAGGATCCAGCGATCGAGCGGCTGGTCGATCCAGCCGGCGTTAAACATCCCCGGGTAGTGCGAGAGGCCGCCGGACGCGTAGATCGCCACGCGCTCGGGCCGGTCGTACAGCACGTCCGCGATCGCCTCGCCGAGCCGCGCGCAGCGCGCGGCGCTGGGCAGCGGCGGGTAGTACTCGTTGATGAACACGCAGACGAGGGGGATCGCGAGGCCCGGATCGACCTCGGGCACGAGGTTCGACACCATGTGCGACACGCCGCGCGCCGCATTGCCGCGCGGCTCGAACCGGGCGAGGTTCGCGACGTCGAACCCCCGCTCGATGAGCCCACGATGGAGATGGCGGGCCAGCGCCCCGTGCTGGCGGAAGACGAGCTTCGTGCGTTGCTCGGACGGCACGCCAAGGGGATCGCGGGCGCTGCGTCCCCAGAACGGCTCGTCACCGGTGTAGATAGCGAACGTGGGATTGTTCGCCTCGTCGAACATGTCGCCCTGGTCGTCGCCGATCATGATCAGCGCGTCCGGCCGATACGCCGAGAGCTCGCCGCGGAGCGTGGAAAATGCGGCCTCGATGCGCTGGACGTAGCCGTCGATGGTGGCGGGCGTCGCGATCTCGACGCGCGCGCTGTGTGGAAGGTGTTCGCGAGCCTCCGCGGGAATCCGCTCCACCACCCGCGGCCAGTACTGCGCTTTCTGGAACATCATCGGTGCGTGCGCCGACGCCATCCCCAACCCGAGCATGGTCGTGTCTCCCCCTCGGCGCGTCAGAGCAGCCGGTGCTTGGTCGCGTAGGCCACCGCGCCGAGCCGGCTGTGCACGCCGAGCTTCGCAAAGATGTTCTGCACGTGATTGCGGACGGTGGCGCGGCTCACGTGCAGCCGCTCGGCCGCCGTCGCGGTGTCGAGGCCGTCGGCAAGCAGGCGGAGGATCTCGAGCTCCCGCCTCGTGAGACTCGGCGCCGCCGCGTCCGCCCGCCGCTCCTGCACGAGCGACAGGAGCTCCTTCGTCGCGGTGACGTCACGAAAGAGGTGGAGCGTGACCGGCGCGCTCTCGCCGGCGAGCGACAGCGGCAGTACGCTCACGTTGACCCACACCGGCGTGCCCGCCTTCGTGCGCGCTCGCATGTCGTAGCTGGACACGGGCTCCGCCATCTGCACGAGCGATCGGATGTGGCAGCCCGGGTGGCAGAGGCGATTGCCCGCATCGTCGTAGCCGCGGAAAACATCGCAGCAGCTCTTGCCGATGACCTCGCGCGCGCTGAACCCGCAGATTCTCTCGGCGGCGCGATTCCAGGCGAGGACCCTGCCGTCGGGACCGGTCGCGAACCCGCCGTCCCCGGAGCGAGCCAGCGCCGCGTCGATGTGAACCAGGGCGTGGGGCGCGGGGGCCATGACGCGATCGTCCTGGTGCAACCGACGCACCAAACGACGGCGCCCGCTAAATCCCCATCGCACCGAGCATCTCGGCGAAATGGTCACCGCGTGGGACCGGAAAACCCGAGGCGTTTGCACCACAAGAGGGGCGCGATCGCCTCAGTCGAGGCGCCCGCCTCGTGGAACTGCTCCGACACGCCAGCCGCCGTGAAGCTCGCCGCGATCTCCTCCATCCGACAGTCGTCGTCAGCTCCGAAGGTGGGCGAGAAACTGACGCGGAGCCAGGACCCGGGACGGTTCGGGAGCCCGCTGCCGCAGCGCATCGTCGCCGGTAACCAGGACCGCGGCGGCGGCGTCTTCCAGCAGCGCCCACACGTGGCGGTCGCCGGTGTCCGGCAGCGGCGCGACCGATGGTCTCGGATCGTGGATGGTCCCGTTCAGGGCAAGCTCGGTCAGGATCACCTCCACCTCGGCGTCGGTAAGCCCGTGACGCCGGCGGATCGCAGGCCGGAGTAGAACCGCGCGGTACTCGGCCAGGAGGTCGAGCGAGAGCAGGTAGGTGAAGCGCCCGCCCAGCATGGCATCGAGGATCACGCTCGTGGGCGATTCGCGCGCTCCTCCGACGAGGCCGCTCACGACGATGTTGGTGTCGATGACGGCGACCGGGGCCGTCACCTGCGCCGGCGTCGGGTCGCGCGTGTCTCCCGGACCGCGAGGGCGAGCGCCGCCGCCTCGCTCGAGCGCGACCGCTGCCGCGCCTGGGCTACCAGCTCGGCGGCGCCCACCACCGTCTTGATGCCCGCACGGTCGAGACATTCCTCGATGGTGGCGCCGATCGTCTTCCCACGCCGGGCGGCCGTCTCTTTCAGAGCGCGGTAGCGGGTGTCGGACAACGTGATGGTCAGCCGCGCCATGGCGTACCTCTCGAGAGGTGTAAACTCACCAACGCACCATAACACCGCATGGCACGCGCCCACCAGAGACTAGGTGGGGCGGGATGGGAGTAGACTTCCGCGCGTGATTTGCCCCCGTTGCCGCGCGGAGAACGAGCTCGACGCGAAGTTTTGCGAGCAGTGCGGCGGAGCGCTGTCGCGCACCTGCGCGCACTGCCAGAAGCCGCTCTCGCCGACGGCGAGGTTCTGCCCCGCCTGCGGACGGCCGTCGGACGCGACCCCTTCCGCTCCCGCGCCCGTCTCCTACACGCCGAAGCACCTCGCCGAGCGCATCCTGACCTCGAAGACCGCGCTCGAAGGCGAGCGCAAGCAGGTCACCGTGCTCTTCGCGGATCTGAAAGGCTCGATGGAGCTGCTCGCCGATCGCGATCCCGAAGACGCGCGGCGGATCCTCGATCCGGTGCTCGAGCTGATGATGGGCGCCGTCCACCGCTACGAAGGCACGGTCAACCAGGTCATGGGCGACGGCGTCATGGCGCTCTTCGGCGCGCCGCTCGCGCACGAAGACCACGCCGTGCGCGCGTGCTACGCCGCCCTCGCGATGCAGGAGGCGGTGAAGAAGTACGCCGAGGGCATGCGGCGGACACATGGCGTCACCATCCACATCAGAGTCGGCTTGAATTCCGGCGAGGTCGTGGTGCGGACGATCGGCAGCGACCTCCGCATGGACTACACCGCGGTGGGCCAGACCACGCATCTGGCCGCGCGCATGGAGCAGCTCGCGGATCCCGGCACCACGCTGCTCACGCCGGCCACGCTCGCGCTCGCCGAGGGGTACGTCGAGGTCAAGTCGCTCGGCGTGACGCCGATCAAGGGCCTGACCGATCCCATCGACCTGTACATGATGCTCGGCGCGTCGACGGCGCGATCGCGGTTCCAGGCGGCTGCCACGCGGGGGCTGACGAAGTTCGTCGGGCGAACGGCCGAGATGGAGCAGCTGTCCCAGGCGATCGACCACGCAAAGGCGGGCCGCGGTCAGATCGTCGCGGTGGTCGGCGAGCCCGGCGTCGGCAAATCGCGGCTCTACTACGAGTTCGCTCACTCGCATCGAGTGCAGGACTGCCTCGTCATCGAGAGCGCCTCGGTGTCG
>JBGOTH010000160.1:0-6615 GCA_041476345.1 Methylomirabilia bacterium | reverse complement strand
GATTTTCGAAGAGAAGATTTCCAGCGCCAAATCGCTGGTGCCGCTGCTCGAAAAAGTATCGAAGGCGCGCGTGCCGCTCCTCGTCATTGCCGAAGACGTCGAAGGCGAGGCGCTGGCGACGCTGGTCGTCAACAAGCTCCGCGGCACGCTCGACGTGGTCGCGGTGAAGGCGCCGGGCTTCGGCGACCTCCGCAAGGCCATGCTCGAGGACATCGCGGTCCTCACGGGCGGCAAGGCGATCTTCGAGGACCTCGGGATCAAGCTCGAGAACGTCAAGCTGGAAGACCTCGGCCGCGTCAAGAAGGTGGTCGTCGACAAGGACAACACCACGCTCATCGACGGCGCGGGCAAACCCTCCGCCATCGAGGGACGCATCAAGCAGATCCGCGTTCAGATCGAGGAGACGACCTCGGACTACGACCGCGAGAAGCTCCAGGAGCGCCTCGCGAAGCTCGCCGGCGGTGTCGCCATCATCAAGGTCGGCGCCGTGACGGAGACCGAGATGAAGGAAAAGAAGGCGCGCGTGGAAGATGCGCTCAACGCCACGCGGGCGGCGGTGGAAGAAGGCATCGTGCCGGGCGGGGGCGTGGCGCTGCTCCGCGCCGCCAAGGCCGTCGACACGCTGAAGGGCCTCGAGGGTGACGAGAAAGTCGGCGCCGCGATCGTCAAGCGTGCGCTGGAGGCGCCGATCCGTCAGATCGTCGAGAACGCCGGCCTGGAAGCCAGCGTGATCGTCGAGAAGGTGAAGCTGCTCACGTCGCCGACCCGTGGGTTCGACGCGGAAGGCATGGACTACGTGGACATGCTGGAAGCCGGCATCATCGACCCGACGAAGGTGACGCGCGTGGCGCTCCAGAACGCAGCGTCGATCGCGTCGCTGATGCTCACGACCGAGGTGCTGATCGGCGACATGCCGGGAGACACCGCGGGTGGCGCCCCCCAGATGCCCCAGGGAGACATGTACTAGCGTCGATCAGAGCGGCTTTGTGGAGGCGCGTCATCGCCTTGATGCGCGCCTCCAGCTTCAACGCCGGCCCCCGCGTTCGCCACCGCCCCCACGTCCCCACGAGCCGTACCGGCAATCGAGATCGGGTGTACTTGCTCGCCTTCCCCGCGCCATGGGTCGCGAGCCGCCGCGCCAAATCGTTCGTGACGCCCGTGTAGTACGAGCCGTCGCCGCACCGGAGGATGTAGACGCACCAGGTGGCCATCGTCCCTCCGAGAGGTTATATGATCGGCGCCAGGGAGCGTGCATATGACGGAGCCCGTATCCGAGGAACGGCAGAAAGCGTATTTCGAGAAGGCGCGCAAGGGTGTGCTGGCGTGGCTCTCGAAGCGGGACGGCGCCGCCGCCACGCTCGGCGAGATGCACGACCACAGCTCGGAGCGGTACCTGGTGGCGCACCAGGGGTTTTCGAAAATGATGGAGAGCTTCGTGGCCGAGAAGCTCGTCGACTACGACAACGCGACGCTGACGGCGACGCTCACCGCCGCCGGCCGCGCCTTCATCGCGTGATGGCGACGCTCGATCCGGTGTGGGCCGGCGTCGCCGAGCTGTCGCGCGCGTTCGGAGCGCGGACGCTGTCTCCCGTCGACGCCGTCGACGCGCTGATGAAGCGAATCGCGAAGCGCAATCCGTCGCTGCACGCCTACATCGCCGTCTACGAGGCCGACGCGCGGATGGCGGCCGAAGCCGCCGACAAAGCGATTCGCTCCGGCCATCGCATCGGGCCCCTGCACGGCGTGCCCATCGCGATCAAGGATCTCGTCGATCTCGAGGGGCGCGTCACCACCGGTGGGTCGAAGGCGTGGGCGACGCGCGTGTCGCCCGTCACCGCCACGCTCGCGGAGAAGCTCATCGCCGCCGGCATGATCGTCCTCGGCAAGACGCACACGGTCGAGTTCGCGATGGGCAGTTGGGGCACCAACACCCACATGGGCACGCCGCGCAATCCGTGGGATCTCAGGGTCCATCGCACGCCCGGCGGCTCGTCGAGCGGGTCAGGCGTTGCCGTCGCCGCCGGTCTCGCCCCGGCGGCGATCGGTACCGACACCGGCGGCTCCGTGCGGATACCCGCCGCGTGGAACGGCATCGTGGGCTTGAAGGTGACCGCGGGGCGCATCAGCACGTACGGCGTCCTGCCGCTGAGCTCGACGCTCGACACGCCGGGCTCGCTCGCGCGCACCGTCGAGGACGCGGCGCTGATCTACAATGCGCTGAGCGGCCCCGACCCGCGCGATCCGCAGACGCTCGCGTGGACGCCCGTGGATCCCCTGCCAACGCTCCGGCGCGGCGTCGCGGGTCTGCGCCTGGCCATTCTGCCGGATGTCGAGCGTGCGGGCGTCGACAACGAGATCCTGGCCGCGTACGACGCCGCCGTCGACACGCTCGCGACGCTCGGCGCGCAGATCGTGCCTGCCGCATTGCCGCACCGTCTGAGCGACTACGCGGCGGCCACCGGGCGGATCATCAGCACGGAGGGCTATCGATTCGTCGGTCACCTCGTCGACGACGAGACGCAGCCGACGGACCCGCACATTCGTCCGCGCATCCAGCCGGGGCGGCACGTTTCGGCGCGCGATTATCTCTTCACGCTCGCGGAGCGCGAAGAGCACAAACGCGTGTTCGCCGCCGCGCTCGCGGACGTCGACGCGCTGCTGACGCCGACGACGCAGACGGCGGCGATTCCCATCGACAAGGCCGATCAGGGCGGCACCGCCGCGCACTTCACGCGGCCGGGGAACTATCTCGGATTGTGCGGCGTCGCCGTTCCGAGCGGCTTCACCTCGGACGCGATGCCGGCGTCGCTCCAGATCCTCTGCCACCCCGGGAACGAGGCGATGGCCCTGCGTATCGCCTGGGGTTACGAACAGGCGACCGGTTCTATGACGCGACGGCCGCCGGAGCCCTGATTCACTTTCTCGTGCCTTCGACGTGGGAGCGCACCGCGCGGTAGCGGCCGTCCGGGATCCGCTCGACCCGCCCCGCCTGCTCCATGCTGTCGAGCATCTCGCCGATCCGCTTCGTGACGAGCGCGCGCGTGCCGACGGCGAGCCCGCCGTGCACGAGCGCTTCGGCGAGATTGGCGGCGATCGCGCCCGCCTCGTACCCGGCGAGGACCGAGAACACCTTCGCCTCCGGAGAGACGGCGGCTTCACGGTGCCGCATGGGGGCGAACATCTTCCGATCGTTCGTCGACATCATCGGCTCCTGAACGACGCGATGTCCACCGCATCCAGTTTGTTCAGACGTTGCGCGCCATCGCTGAGCGCGGTCGCGATCGAGGGAAACGTCTCGTACGATTCCTCGACCATGGCGCCGTCATAGTTCACGATGCGCCAACGCCAGTCAGGGTGCGCGGGAGTGGAAAACGCGACGACCTGCATCGTAGCTGTGACTTCCCTTCGGCCCGTGGATGAACGCCACTCCTCGAGAAGCCGGAGTGAGGGCAACGCGACTATAGCACCCGGAGGAGGCTAGCGCAGTACGACTTCGGCGATCCGCTGGATCTCCGCACCCATCTCCGCCTCGGTCTTCACCGTGGCCGGCCGAATGACGACGCGATTCGCGCCCGCGTCGAGCAGGCGCCTGACGAGATCGCGGTCCGCCGACTGTCCGTGGACCGAGATCGTGATCGCGCGGGGATCGCGTCCGGCGTCCTTCGCGAGCGCATCGAGCGTCGCGCGGCTCTCGCGCACGAGCGCAGGCGTGATGGCGCCGGTCGGCAGCCAGCCGTCCCCCCACGCGACGACGCGCTGAAGAACGTTCTTCGCGGTCCCGCCCAGCAGCACGGGCGGGTGCGGCTTCTGCGCCGGCTTCGGATACGAGCGCACCGGGGGGAAGTCATAGTACGTCCCGTGAAACTCGGCCTCGGCCTTCGTCCACAGCTCCTTCATCGCGAGCACCGATTCCCGGGTCTGCGTCCAGCGATGATCGAAATCGCCGCCCATGATCTCCGTTTCCTCGCGCAGCCACCCCGCGCCGATGCCGAAGAGAAAGCGGCCGCCGCTGAAGAGGTCGAGCGTCGACACTTCTTTCGCGAGCAGCAGCGGGTGCCGCTCCGGAACGAGCACGATGCTGGTGCCGAGCTTGATGCGCGTGGTGGCGCCGGAGGCGCGCGCGAGCGCGACGAACGGATCGACGAAGTGATTGTAGGTCTCGGGGATCGCGCCGTCGGGCGAGCCGGAGAAGCGGCTCGTCGTGTGCACGGGGACGAACGGATGCTCCGCGCACCAGAACGATTCGAAGCCCAGCGCTTCCGCGGTACGCGCCATGAATGCGGGGTCGACGAGGTAGGCGGGCAACGGCACCGAGATGCCGACGTTCATGCGATGGCTCCGCTCTTCCGCGGCGCCGCGCCTTCGAAGGGGCTCATCTGAGCCCCTCGTCGATCTCGACCTGGTAGCCGTTCGCCAGCCCGTTCGTCTCGTTCGCCATGCCGACGACCGCCATCAGCTCGCCCAGCATCGCGTCCGTCATCCCGGCTTTGCGCGCCCCGGCGGTGTGCGACGCAATGCAGTAGCCGCACCCGTTGGTGGCGCTGATGGCCAGGTAGACCATCTCCTTGGTGCGGACGTCGAGCGCACCCGGCGCCATCACCTGTTTCACGCTCTCCCAGGTGCGCCGCAGCGTGGGCGGATGGTTGGCCAACGCCTTCCAGAAGTTGTTCACGTCGTCGGTGTTGCGCGTCGCCTTGATGTCGTCGTAGACGGCGCGCACGGCCCCGCTTGCTTCGGCATATTCGATCAGCTTGACAGTCGCCATGGACGCTCCTACTCACGAGTGGAGCTCACCGTAGCACCATTTTCACGCGAGGCGCACAATGGACGAATGGCCGTCAGCCCCCGCACATCGCAGCCGCGCTTTCTCCCCACCACGCACGCCGACATGGACGCACGAGGGTGGACCGAGCTCGACATCGTCATCGTGAGCGGCGACGCCTACGTCGATCACCCGGCGTTCGGTCCCGTGCTCATCGCGCGGTTCCTCGAAGGGCGCGGGTTCAAGGTCGGGATCATCGCGCAGCCGGACTGGAAGAGCGCGGAGCCCTTCCGCGCGCTCGGCAAGCCGCGGCTCTTCTTCGGCGTGTCGGCCGGCAACCTCGATTCGATGCTCAACCGCCTCACCGCGCAGAAGAAGAATCGCTCGGAAGATCAATACAGCCCCGGCGGTCGCACCAACTGTCGTCCCGATCGCGCCACCGTCGTCTACGCGCAGCGCTGCCGCGAAGCGTACCCGGGTGTGCCGATCGTGCTCGGCGGCATCGAAGCGTCACTGCGGCGGATCGCGCACTACGACTACTGGAGCGACACGGTGCGCCGGTCCATGCTGCACGACGCCAAGGCCGACATGCTCGTGTTCGGGATGGGCGAGCGGCCCGTGTGGGAAGTGGCGGATCGTCTCAATCGCGGCGAGCGCATCGGCGACATTCGTGACGTGCGCGGGACGGCGTTCCTGATCAACGACGCGGAGATGATGCGTCACGAGGCGGATCCGGCGCGCATGGTCGCGGACCGCAAGACGGTGGTGCTGCCGTCCTACGAAGAAGTCTCGACCGACAAGCGCGCGTTCGCGGAGATGTCGCGCCGCTTCCAGGTCGAGACCAATCCCGGCAACGCGCGTCCCCTCGCCCAGCGGCACGCGAAGCGCGGCGTGTACTACAATCCCCCGGCGTTCCCGCTGGAAGACGGCGCCGGCACCGGCGGGCGCTCGAGCGCGGACGATTCGGACACCAGAGCGGGCGGGCGCTTGAGCGCCCGGGAGCCCGCGATATCGATGGACGAGCTGTACGACCTGCCCTTCACGCGCCTGCCGCACCCGATGTACACGGAGCCGATTCCTGGCTACGAGACGGTGAAGCACTCGCTCGTGCTCATGCGCGGCTGCTTCGGCGGCTGCACGTTTTGCTCGATCACCGAGCACGAGGGCCGCGTCATTCAAAACCGCTCGGCGGAGAGCGTGCTGCGCGAGATCCGCGCGCTCCGGCGCCAGGGCGATTTCCGCGGGACGATCACCGACCTCGGCGGCCCGACGGCGAACATGTACAAGCTCGCGTGCAAGAGCCCGGAGATCGAGTCGAAGTGCCGCCGGCTGTCGTGCGTGCATCCCGGCGTCTGCGAGAACTTGAAGACCGACCACGGCCCGCTGATCCAGCTGATGAAGCGCGTCCGCCAGGAAGACGGCGTGAAGCACGTCTTCATCGCGAGCGGTGTGCGTTACGACCTCGCCGAGCGATCGCCGGAGTACGTGGAAGAGCTGGCGCGGCATCACGTGGGCGGCCAGCTCTCCGTGGCGCCGGAGCACGTGAGCCCGCGCGTGCTGGAGAAGATGAAGAAGCCGGGCATCGAGAGCTACGAGCGGTTCCAGGCGATGTTCGCGTGCGCGAGCAAGGACGCGGGAAAAGAGCAATACGACATCCCGTACTTCATCAGCGGGCATCCCGGGTCCACGCTCGAAGACATGGTGGACCTCGCGCTGTGGCTCAAGAAGAACGGGCGGCGCCCGCGGCAGGTGCAGGACTTCATCCCCACGCCGATGGCGATGGCGACGTGCATGTACCACACGGGCATCGACCCGCTGACGATGACGCCGGTGTATACGGCGACGGGCTTGCG
>JBGOTH010000159.1:0-6621 GCA_041476345.1 Methylomirabilia bacterium | reverse complement strand
TGCTCGGGGTTGAGCTCGTAGGTGACGGTGTCGCCCTTCGTGACCGGCAATCCGGCATTCGGATACGCGATCAGCGGCGCATCCGTCACCGCGCGCATCTCGCGGATGATCACGATCGCGCGGTCGGGGCCGCGGCCGCAGTTTATCCCCACCACGTCGGCGCCGGCGGCGAGCAGGCTCTTGGCGACCTCGGCCGGGCTCTCGCCCCACATCGTGCGGTCCCGGTCGTTGCCTTCCTCGTACTGGAAGAACATGGTCGCCATCACCGGAATGTCCGCGACCGCCTTGCACGCGCGAATCGCGGCCGTCGCCTCCTGCGGGAACATCATCGTCTCGACGGCGAAGAGCTCCACGCCGCCCTCGGCGAGCGCCGCCGCCTGCTCGCGGAACGTGTCTTCGTAGTCGTCGTCGGTGACCCCGGCATCCAGCGCGTAGTCGAGGGGCAAACGGCTAGTGGGCCCGATGGACCCAGCGATGTAGCCGGACGCGGGCGCCACTCGGCGCGCGAGCTGTGCGCCCTTCACGTTCAGCTCCTTCGTGCGATCGCCGATCTTGTATTCGTCGAGCTTGAGGCGCGTGCCGCCGAACGTGTTGGTCTCGACGATGTCGCTGCCCGCGTCGAAGTAGCCTCGGTGGATGCCCGCGACGACGTCCGCGTGCGTGTCGTTCCAGACTTCCGGGCAGGCGCCGTTGAGGAGCCCCGCCGCGAAGAGCATCGTCCCGTAGCCGCCGTCGAAGACGAGGCGCTCCCCCGCCTTCACGCGCTGGATGACCTCCCAGCCGCGCGCCTTCAGGGCGTCGCCTCCGCCGGCTTCACGTCGGCGCCCGTGAGGAGCTTCGCCTTCACGACGGCCGCCGTCGAGTCCCTGGCGTAGCCGTCGGCGCCGATCTCGTCGGCGAAGGCCTGGCTCACGGGAGCACCGCCGATCATGACCTTCACCTGTTCGCGGAGACCGGCCTTGGCGAGGGCGTCGATGGTGCGCTTCATGCCGGGCATCGTCGTGGTCATCAACGCGGAGATGCCGACGATGTTCGCCTTGTGCTCCTGCACCGCCTCCACGAACTTCTCCGGTGCGACGTCGCGGCCGAGGTTATGGACCTTGAAGCCGGCCCCTTCGAGCATCATCGCCACGAGGTTCTTGCCGATGTCGTGGAGATCGCCCTGGGCGGTGCCGATCGCCACGATGCCGAGGTAGGCGTCGGCCCGCGCCCCGGCCGTGATGAGCGGCTTGAGGAGGTCGAGCCCGGCGTACATGGCGCGAGCGGACAGCAAGACTTGAGGCACGTAGTACTCGTTGCGGCGGAACTTCTCGCCGACGACATCCATGCCCGGGATGAGCCCCTTGAAGATGAGCGCCTTCGGATCCATGGAGAGATCGAGGCCTTCGCGCGTCTTCCGGGCGACGGTGTCCCTGTCGCCGAGGATCAGCGCCCGGGCCATCGTCGGATAGTCGAACTCGCTTTCGGCGCTCATGACATCTCCACCTTATCGTGTGAGGTGACGGAGGTCGAGGCAAACGCCACTCCCGCCGCGTCACCGCTCTTCCACACGATGGTGCCCTGCACGATGATCGGCTTCGGCAGACCGCCGCCTTCACACCGGATCTCGACCGCCGTGCCCTTCTCCAACTCGGCGGGCACGCCCACCAGCGCCACCCCGGCCTCCGAGATGTCCCGGGTGCGCACCTGGTAGCTCTGGCCGAGGCCCGCCACCGTGACGAGCGCCGCGTTGTCGAGCGCCGCGCGCGGATGCGTGCGGATGTCGGTGGGCAGCACCTGGAAGATCTGCACCGGGCGAGTCTTACCCTTGACGGTCACCGCGCCGAGCGGGCGCGTCATGAACTGCCCTTTCACGCGCTCGTGCGTGCTCTCGCTGATGATGATGGACG
This sequence comes from Methylomirabilia bacterium, assembly GCA_041476345.1. Lineage (GTDB taxonomy): Bacteria > Methylomirabilota > Methylomirabilia > Rokubacteriales > CSP1-6 > VGLJ01. Next base: position 4,732 of record JBGOTH010000159.1, on the reverse strand, counting down.
CGTTGTAGTCCTTGGTGACCGACTCCAGCCGTGCGGCGAGGTTCACGGTGTCGCCGATCGCGGTGTACTCCAGGCGCTGGCGCGAGCCCATCGTGCCCACGACGGCCTCACCCGTGTTGATGCCGCACCCGTTGCGGATCTTGCCCCCGAGCCTCTCCTCCCACTTGGCGGACACGGCGAGCGTGCGCTCCTGGAAGTCGAGCGCGGTCCGGACGGCGTTCGCCGCGTGCTCCGGGTCGTCGAACGGCGCGTTCCAGATGGCCATGACGCAGTCGCCGATGTACTTGTCGACGGTGCCGCCGTGCTGGAACACGACCTGGGTCATCTCCGACAGATACTCCTTGAGCATCTCGGCGACCGTTTCCGGCTCCATCCTCTCCGAGAGCGTGGTGAAGCCGCGCAGGTCGGAGAAAAACACGGTGATGAGCTTCCGCGCGGACCCGAGGTTCACGCCTTCGCCGTGCCGCACGATCTCGCTCAGCACGTCCGGCGAGAAGAACTGCGAGAGCCGCCGCTTCTCGCGCTGCTCGCGGATGAAGTTCTCGATCGACGTGGCGCCGTAGCCGAACAGGAGCGCGACGGTAGGCGCGACCTGAAGGATCCAGAGGTGCCACACGGAAAAAGCGAGGAACGTGGCGCCGGCGAGCACGATCCAGATCGCCAGGACCGCCGCGAACGCGCGGAACGCGCGCAGACGCACCACGAGCCACGCGCCGAGCGGCGCCAAGATCAGGACGAGCACCGGGCTCAGCCAGCCGGGCGACTGGCGAATACGGTCGCCGCGCACGAGCGTGTCGATGGCGTGCGCGTGGATCTCGACGCCGGGCATCCCGCCCGCGCGCTCGAAGGCCGTCGGGAAGAGGTCGTGCAGCACGGGGGTGGTGGTGCCGACGAGGACGATCTTGTCCTTGAAGATCTTCGGATCGACGTCGCCCTTCACCACGCGGTGGTACGGGACCCACGGAAACGTCTGCCGCCCGCCGCGGTAGTTGATGATGACGTCGTTTTCCTTCGGCAGCGCCGCCACGGGCAAGCCGCTGGCGGCCGCGAGCCGGTAGAGTGCCAGGTCGAGGCCGTCGGATACCTGGTCGCCCAGACGGTGGCGCAGCGGGACGCGACGGACGACGGCGTCGGGATCCGGCGGCATGTTCAGGGGCGCGACCGCGGCCGCCCCTTCGCGAATGATCGGCAGCGGGAGCTGCGGGTCTTGCTTGACGTAGAAACCCTCGGACACGACAGTGATCGCGTTCCCCAGCACCACCTTCTTCGCGCGCGTCACCGCCTCGGCGAATTGCTTGTCGTCGGCGTCGCCATGCGCCGACGGTGTCGAGAAGATGAGATCGACGCCGATCACGCGCGGCCCGCCGCTCGCGATGGTCTCCAGCAACGCGCCGTGCAACGCGCGCGGAAACGGCCACGTGAGTGTTTTCGTCGCGGCCAGGGGCCCGAGCTCATCGAAGCTGTCCTCGTCGATGTTCACGATGACGATCGGCGCCGTGGTCGAGCGCGGGCCGCGCAACCGGAACAGGCGGTCGAGCGCGTCGAGCTCGAACGGCTCGTTCACCTGGAAGAACATCAGCGTGAGGACGACCGCGGTGACGACGAGCCCGCCGAGCAGCTTGCGCACGCGCGGAGGCAGCGTGAGCGCGGCGACCAGCCTCCGTATGGCGGTCATGCCCGTCACTCTATGCTAAGATCCCGCGTTAATGAACATCCGGGTGCTCGGGGCCTTCGGGAGCGAAGGCCCCGGGCAGCGCCCCTCCGCCTTCCTCGTCAACGAGCGCACCCTCGTCGATGCCGGCACGGTCAGCGGCGGCCTCGCACTCCCCGAGCAGCTGGCCGTCGAGCACGTGCTCCTGACCCACGCGCACCTCGATCACGTCGTGGGCGCCGCGTATCTCGCCGAAACGTTCGCGTCCGCCGACGTCGGCCGCGCCATCAGCATCGCGGGGCTGGCTCCGGTGATCGACGCGGTGCGGGCCGGAATTTTCAACAACTCCATCTGGCCGGACTTCAGCAGCATCCCGCGCGAGTGCCCGGCCGTGGTGTACCGCCCGCTCGCGCTCGACACCGAGCACCGCTTCGGCGACCTGCGAGTCATCGCGGTGCCGGTCACCCACACGGTGCCGACGGCCGGCTTCATCGTGCACGACGGCGTGTCGGGCTTCGTCTACTCCGGCGACACGGGCCCCACGGAAGCGCTGTGGAACGCCGCCCGCACGGTGCCCGGCATCCGTGCCGTCTTCATCGAGTGCGCGTTCCCCAACCGGCTCGGCGAGCTCGCGACGATCTCGCGGCACCTCACGCCGGACCTGCTCCGCCGCGAGCGCGACAAGCTCCCCGCGGACGTGCCGTTGCTCGTCTATCACGTGAAGCCGCAGTTCGCGCAGGAGACGGCCGAGGAGTTGTCGATGCTGGGCAGCGACGTCACCGTCGTCGAGCAGGACAAGACGTATACGATTTAACTCGCGGGCTCCCGGGCTCACGCCCGCCCGCTCGGGTGACTCGCTTCGCTCGAAGCTAGCCTTTGAGATCAGCGGCGTAGCCGTCGCGGCGTAGCGAACGGAACTCGATCCCGTGTTTACCGTCCGCCACGCGGCGCGGAGCCGCGGACGACGGGCGGATTGATTTTCTTATCGCTTGGGGGTGACGCCAAATGAACAAGCTCGTCGCAGTGCTGGGGGCAATCCTGACCATTGCGGTTTCGTTTCCCGTCTTCGGGCAAAATCAAGCCAAGTCGACGATAAAGGTGTTGCCGAAGATCCTCATTGGGCAACTGTCGTATTCAGGTCCGCCGCCCTTTGCTGGGCCGGCGTCGGTCCTCATTGATGACCAATCCAATCCGGCTGACATTAAGGGAAAAATGACAGCGCATAGCAAGACGTGCCAGTTGACTGATGTGCCGTTCACGAGCGCGTCTTTCGACGGTAAGATCTTCGTGGCTACCAGTCCCATTCCCGAATCTTGTATTTCGGAGAGCTATAAGAAAGGCGCGCCAATGGTGCTGACGCTCGATAAATTCACGTTTGGTCCGGATGGCAAAGTGACGGCGAAGGGCACAGCCAATAATGATTCGAACAATCCCCGGAGACCTACGTCATCTCGGAGAGTGGAACTTTCCGGCACCATTTAGCGGGTGGGGACTCTGGCACCCTTCGACGGTCGCGAATTCCTCGTGTATCTTGCGGGGCGAGTTTTTCTGAGAGCTAGGATTCTACGTAGGCCCAGCGATGAATCCGCGCCCGCCCCGCGCACCGTGGTCCACCGATAAGGGCTCTATGGCGCGAGCCTTCCCTGGATGTGCCGGCGAGCCGCACCTACGTGGACAAGATCTTCAAGGGCGCCAAGCCCGCTGGCCTGCCCGTCGAGCAGCCAACCAAATTCGAGCTGATCATCAACCTCAAGACCGCCAAGGCGCTCGGGCTGACGATCCCGCCGTCGCCGCTGCAGCGCGCCGATGAGGTGATCCAGTGAGCGACGATCTGAATCGAGACGTGTCACAGATCGAGATGGTCGATTCGAGGGTGGCGACGATTCTCCGAGCCAAGTCCGGGATGGAGCGGCTGCGGCTCGCCCACGAAGCCTGGGAGCTCATGCACGCCCGGCTAACCGTCTTCCTCGCCGCCAGGCATCCAGAATGGGACCGCCAGCAAGTCCAGACTGCGGTCGCGAAGAGACTGTCGCGTGACTCAGGCTGAGCTGCTGCGCTATGTCGCTAGCGTGTTCGAGGACCTCGGGGTCATCTACATGATCGGGGGGTCCCAAGCATCGGTATACTACGGAGATCCGCGCTTCACCCAGGACATCGACCTCGTCGCGGATCTCAGGCTCGAGCACATCGCCGCGCTGGTGGATCGCTTCCCCGCGGGTGAGTTCTACATGAGCGTGGAGGCAGCCCGCGAGGCAGTCGAGACGCGGGGCCAGTTCAACATCATCCATCCCGAATCGGCGCTCAAGATCGACGTCTTCGTCAACAAGGATACCGCCTACGACCGTCTCCGACTCGACCGACGCCAGCGCTTGCCGCTCGTCCCGGGCCGCGAGGCGTACTTTGCGCGCCCGGAGGACATCATCCTCTACAAGATGCTCTACTTCCGCGAGGGCCAGTCGGATGTGCACGTGCGGGACATCCTCGGCATCCTCAGGGTGTCGGGCCCCGAGCTCGACACTGCGTTCATCGCGGAATGGGCTGGGCGGTTGGGTCTCATCGGTATCTGGGACGCGGTGCTCAAGCGCACACAGACGAATGAGTGAGCTTCACTCGTCCTTGACCAGTACCACCGTTTCGCTGCTGCACTCCACCCGCACCGGTTCCCCCAGACGAAAGATGCGCGCCTGCGACACCGCCGTCACCTCGACGCGGAGCGGCGCGTCGACGTTGATGTCGATCTCGTAGAGGTAGCGCGCGCCCTCGAACACCCGCATCGCCACGCGTCCGGGAATCCCCGGGCCGCGTCCCATCGCCGCGTCCGAGAGCGCGAGCGTCTCGGGGCGCATCACGAGCAGTCCGCGGTCGCCGACGCGAAAGACGCCGATGCCCGCCACCGGGACGCGATCGCCATGCTCCGTCGCCACGACGACGCCGAGCTCTCTCACCTCCACCACGCGCACGCGCAGGAACGTGGCCGGGCCGAGCGCTTCCGTCACCGCACGACAGCGCGGCCGTCGATAGAGCTCCTCCGCCTCGCCGAGCTGGAGGATCGCGCCGTCGCTGATGACGGCGAGACGGTCC
>JBGOTH010000158.1:0-6625 GCA_041476345.1 Methylomirabilia bacterium | reverse complement strand
GCCCACGCGCGGCCGCCGTGTCCGCCGCTACCGGGCAGGGGATGGAGAGCCTGCGCGCGGCGATCGAAGCGGTGCTGCCACCGGCGGCGATCGCGGTAAACTGACTGATCTGACATGGGCCTCGCGAACTGTCTTACGGTGCTGCGCATTTTTCTCGTCCCCGTCTTCGTGACGCTCCTCGTCTACCGGAAGCCGGGAGCCGCCGTCGCCGTCTTTGCGGCCGCCGCCGTCACGGACGTGCTCGACGGCTGGGTGGCGCGGCGCCAGGGAATGCAAAGCCGGCTCGGCGCCTTCCTCGACCCGCTCGCCGACAAGATCCTGTTGACCGCGTCCTTCGTGACGCTGACGTGGCTCAAGGTCCTGCCGTTCTGGATCACGGCGGTGGTGCTGAGTCGCGACGCGTTTCTCGCTCTCGGGACGCTGCTGGTCCACATGGTCGGCGCCCGCATCTACCCGCGCCCGACCTGGGCGGGCAAAGCGGCGACGTTCCTCCAGATCGTCACCGTCCTGGGTAGCGTGTTCGGTCATTACACACGCGTTCGCCTCGTCCCCACGCCGCTTCTCTGGGCGGTTGCGGGCTTCACGGTCGCCTCCGGGCTTCAGTACCTCGTGCAGGGCATGCGCTTCCTCAATGCCGCTCAGGATGCCGAGCGGGAGGAGTCGCATGAGCGGCTGTACCTTTGAACATGGGGCCCCACGACTGCAGGACCCCAAACCCCTCCGCTGAACACCCCTCCGCCGGCGGCGTCGTCGTCGCCGGCGTGCGGGCGAACACGGATGCGTCGAGTGCGGGGCTGCGTACGGGCGATCGCGTGCTCGCGATCAACGGTGTCGCACTGCGTGACGCGATCGACTTCCAGTTCCATGCGGCCGACGAGGTCCTTCGTCTCGACCTCGAGCGCGAGGGGCGCCGCCTTCCGCTGACGGTCGTTCGCGCACGCGCCGACCTCGGGGTGGAGCTCGATCCGCCGCGGCCGGGCGACATCTCCACGTGCGCCAACAAGTGCGTGTTCTGCTTCATCCACCAGCTGCCGAAGGGCTTGCGCAAGAGCCTCTACGTCAAGGACGACGACTACCGGCTCTCGTTCCTGCACGGCAACTACATCACGCTGACCGACCTCGAAGAGGCCGACTTCGAGCGCATCGTCGAGCAGCGCCTCTCGCCGCTCTACGTGTCCGTCCACGCGACCGAGCCGGAGCTGCGCCATCGGCTGCTCGGGCGACCCCGGCGCTCCGCCGAGATCCTTCCGCGCCTCGAGCGGCTCGCGAAGGCGCGCATTCGCGTTCACGCGCAGATCGTGCTCTGTCCGGATCTCAACGACGGGCCGCATCTGGCGCGGACGGTGGCCGACCTGGCGCCGCTTCATCCGCACGTCGCCACCGCCGCCGTGGTGCCCGTGGGGCTGACGCGTTATCGCGAGCGGCTGCCCGCGCTGCGCATGCTGTCGCCGCCCGAAGCGGCGGAGCTCGTCGACACGGTGGACGGCTGGCAGCGCGATTTCCTGTCGGCGCTCGGCAGCCGGTTCGTGTTTCTCTCGGACGAGATCCATCTCCTCGCCGGTCGTCCGCTTCCCGCGGCCGCCGCGTACGAGCGGTTCCCGGTCATCGAGGACGGGATCGGTCTCGTGCGTCGCTTCGAAGACCGCTGGCGCTACTCGGTCGCGAGACGGCGGGTGCGTCGCATCGTCCGTGACGTCACGATCGTGACGGGAACGATGTTCGCGCCCCGCCTGGCTCCGCTCGTCGCCGCGCTCGAGCACGGGCACCGCGCGCGCGTCGTGCCGGTGGCGAATGACTTCTTCGGCCACGCGATCGGCGTGGCCGGTCTGCTGACAGGCACCGACATCCAGCGTCAGCTCGCGCTGCGCGGGGATCTCGGCGACACGGTGCTGATCCCGGCGGTGACCGTTCGCGACGGCGACGGAGTGTTCCTCGACGATCTGACGCCGGCGGATCTCGCCCGTGACCTGGGCGTGGCCGTGAAGCTCGTCGCGCCGGCGCCGTCGGCGCTCCTCGACGCGCTCTGCCGATGAGCGACGCCAGCAGCACTCTGCTTCGACCTGTCATCGCCATCGTGGGCCGGCCGAACGTCGGCAAATCCACGCTCTTCAACCGCCTGGTGGCGCGCCGCCAGGCGATCGTGCGCGACATTCCCGGGGTGACCCGCGACCGCCTGTACGGCCGTGTGACCTTCGAGCGGTGGCAGGCGACCGTGGTCGACACCGGAGGCTTCGACCCGTCGTCGTCGGAGCCGCTGATCGAGGCGGTGCGGCGCCAGGTCGACGCGGCGATCGAGGAGGCCGACCTCGTTCTCTTCGTGGTCGACGCGCGCACCGGCGCGAGCGCGCTCGACCTCGAGATCGCGTCACTGCTGCGCCGCGCGGACCGGCCGGTCGTCCTCGTCGCGAACAAGGTGGAAAGTGACGGCCAGGAGCCCGCGCTCAGCGAGCTGTTCCGGCTGGGGCTGGGCGCGCCGGCGCCGGTGTCGGCGGAGCACGGCCGCGGCGTGGCCGAGCTGCTCGAGGTCGTGCGCGAGCGTGTGCCGGACGCCATCGTGCCGGCCCATCCCGCGCATCCGCCCGTGTACATCGCGATCATCGGACGGCCGAACGCCGGCAAGTCGTCGCTCGTCAACGCGATGGTCGGTGGCGAGCGTGTCCTCGTGCACGATGCGCCGGGCACGACACGCGACGCCGTCGACACGGCGATCGAGGTCGACGGCCGCGCGTACGTCCTCGTCGACACGGCCGGGATCCGGCGCAAGGGGCGGATGAGCGAGGCACTCGAGCAGCTCTCCGTGGTGATGGCGTTGAAGAGCCTGGAGCGGTGCCAGGTCGCGCTCGTCGTCGTCGACGCCAGCGAGGGCCTCGCGGCGCAGGACGCTCACATCGCGGGGTACGCGCAGGATGCCGGCCGCGCCACCATCATCGTGGTCAACAAGTGGGACCTCGTCCCGCCCGGCATGGTGCGCAAGGCCGAAGTGACCGCGCAGATCCGCGAGCGGTTGCAGTTCGTCGACTACGCGCCGATCTGCTTCACGTCAGCGACGCGCGGTGAGGGGCTGGGTGACCTGTTCCGGACCATCGACGAGGTGGCGAAGGAAGCACGCCGGCGCATCGGCGGCGCCGAGGTCACGACGGTGGTCCAGGACGCGCTGACCCGACGGCCGATCACGATCAAAGGCACGCCGCTCACGCTGCAGTCGGCGACGCAGGTGAGCATCGAGCCGCCGACGTTCGCGCTCCGCGTGAATCGGCCCGACGAGATCCACTTCTCCTACGAGCGGTACCTGGTGAAGGCGCTGCGCCGCGCGTTCGGTTTCCAGGGCTCGCCCTTGCGGCTGTCGCTTCGCAAAGCGACGGGCCCGCGAGCGCGGGGAGCGCGACGCTGAGGCGACGCCGCTCGCGCGGTCGCACGGCTCGCCTGGCGGCGACGCTCGTGCTCGGCGGCATCGTGGTCGCGATCGGGGTCCTGCTCGTCGTCAGTCCACGCCATCGCGCCTTCTATCTCGGCACTCTGGGCGGCGGGCGCGCGCCCGCGAGCGACGCTCCATCGGATGCGTCGCCCCGCGGTCGGTCGGGACGCGGCAAGCGGATCCAGCGGACCACGGTACGCGTCACGGTGCCCACGCAGGACGCCGAAGGCCGCGTGCGCGTGCCTGTCGCCGACGTGGTGCCGTGGATGCTGCCCGCCGAAGGCGTGCCGGCCGGATGGGATCTCAAGGAGTTCGCCGGGAAGCCGGACATCGATCTCGTGCGCGCGGACGGCCGGCTCGCGTTGCGGCTTCGCAGCGACAGCAGCTCGTTCGCGCTCTATCGCGACGTGGTCGTCGATCCCGCGATGCAACCCCGCCTCGCGTGGTCGTGGAAGGTCACGAGGCTGCCCGTGGACGGTGACGCGCGCGATCCGGAGCGCAACGATCAGGCGATCGGGGTCTACGTCGTGTTCCCGCGGTGGCCGTCGCCGATCACCACGAGCGAGGTGCTCGGGTATGTGTGGGACAGCGCCGCGCCCGTGGGAACGATCGTGACGCTCGCGAAGGCGCCGAACGTGCGTCTCATCGTGGTGGAGTCCGGCGACGCGGCGCTCGGCCGATGGCGCTCGTACGATCGCGACGTCGCGCGGGACTACGCGGACATCTTCGGCGCGGCTCCGCGTCGCGTGGGCAAGCTCGCCCTCGTGACCGGTGCCGAGCACACGCGTGGGATCGGGGAGGCGCTCGTCGCCGACTTGCTGTTCCAACGGCGGTAACTGCCTGGAAATACTTGGAAATGCTGGCCTCTATTGTTAAGATGCCGCGCATGGCACACCCGGTCACGGTGAGGACGGCGAGCCTCTGATGAGCCCCGAGCGCGGTTCACGCTTCTCCGGCGACGAACCCGAAGACGACGACTACGAAGATCTCGCCGCGCCGCGTTCGATTTTTTCGACGCCATGGTTTCGTGTCGTCGTCGTGTTGCTCGGTGTTGCAGTCGTCGGTGCCGTCGCGGTGCCGTACGTACTCGACACCGTAAATCCACCGTCTGCTGGAGGCGCGGGCACTCGGACTAACGTCACGCCCGCGCCCACGCCCAGGGCCGCACCCGCGTCGACGTCCGTGCCCGCTACGCCACCCGCAACGACCACGTCGGCGGCGCCGCTGACGACAGCCGCTCCGACACCCGCGCCAACGACGACTCAGGTGCCCGCGCGAACAACTGCGCCGACACCAGCGACGACGACCGCGAACCCGAAGGACACGAGGGTCGCGCAGGCGCTCGAAGACAAGCCCGTGGTCAGGAAGGAACCGGCTCGCAAGGAGCGCCCCACGCCGGCGCGCGCCAGGGCGGCGGAAGGTGGCGATTACTTCGTCCAGGTCGGTGCCTTCAAGGAACCCGAAGCGGCCAGGAGACTGGCCGCGCGCCTGCGCGAGCAGAACTACCCGGTCGACGAATCGGTGAAGCGGTCGGGTGGTGGGGCGCCGATCGAAGCACCTCGACCGGTGCCGCGTCCGTCGGCAGGCCTCACGACCGATCGCTACGACGTCATCGTTTCGGGCGGAGCGTCCGCCGACATCAACAACCGTCTCGCGACGAAAGGGCTCGCGGCCGAGCCGGCGGGGGACGGCGTCCGGATCCGGCCGAGTCTGCCGCTGCGCGATGCGGTCGCGCTGTCGAAGGACCTCAGCGGCGACGGTTTCAAGGTGCAGGTGCGTCGAGGCGGCGGCGGCGCGGAGCCCGTGCCCGCGTCGGCGAGGAACGCCGCTGCCGCGGGTGGTCAGACGCTCTATCGGGTGCGGGTGGGCGGATATCCGGATCGCGCCACCGCGCAGGGCGTGGTGCGGGAGCTCCGGGCGAAGGGCTACGAGCCGTTCCTCGCGAAGGGTCGCGAGTGATTCGCACTCAATTTAGAGCAGCGGGAGGTGAGTCCTCACCGTGACGAAGAACGACCTGGTCAACTCCGTCGCCGCCCACGGGCTCTCGAAGCGCCAGTCCGCGTCGGTGGTGGAGTCGGTCTTCGACATCATCTTCCGCTGTTTCGAGAAGGGTGAAGACGTCAAGATCGTCGGCTTCGGCCATTTCCGAATCCGGCGCAAGGCGTCGCGCCGCGGGCGCAACCCTCAGACGGGGGCGTCGATCGAGATCACCGCGCGCCGCGTCCTCACGTTCAAGCCGTCGAAAGGTCTCAAGCAACGGATCAACACCGCGTCGTGACGGACGTGGCCACCGCCACCGCCGAGAAGCTCTACTATCGGATCGGCGAGGTGGAATCGCTGACGGGCGTGCCCGCGTACGTCCTGCGTTACTGGGAGTCGGAGTTCAAGCTCTTGCGGCCGAAGAAGAACCCGGCCGGCCAGCGCGTCTACCGGCAGCGGGACCTGGATCTGGTTCGGCGCATCAAGATCCTCCTCTACGACGACCGGCTCACGCTCGAGGGGGCGAAGAAGCGCCTGCTGTCCGATTCGCGTCGCGGGCCCGAGCAGCTCGAGCTCGGCATCCGTGAAACGCAGTACGCCGAGACGCTGCGTCGCGTTCGCGATCGTCTTCAGGCGCTCCGCGCGCGCCTCGCGCCTTGAAGGGCGTCGATCTTTCTGCGACAATCCACCCTCGTAACCGGGGCGTAGCGCAGCCTGGTAGCGCACCGGACTGGGGGTCCGGTGGTCGCAGGTTCAAATCCTGTCGCCCCGACCATTCCTGAGGGGTTACGGGATGTCCCGTAACCCCTTCCTTCGTTCGATTCCTTTCGGTTTGTGCGCCGGCCTGCGATCATAGAGACGGTGCGATTCCGGGCACTCACTCTCGCCGTTCTGCTCGCGCTGCCGCTCGCGGTCGCCGCCGGGGAGTCGAACCCGGCGCCGGATGCGGTGGACCTGGTGCTTCGCCAGCTGGAAGCGTTGCGTGCACACGACTTCGCCGCGGCGTACGCGCTGGCGTCGACGGAGCTGCGGCGAAATTTCAGCCGCGCCGAGTTCGAGTGGATGGTCAAGCGCGCCCACCCGGAAATTGACGGCTCCGACTTCGCCTTCGTCGTGCGCACGCACAGCGCGGGCGACTACCTCTACGTGACGGTGAAGGTTCACGGCCGTAACGGTCAGAACGTCGAAGCGCTCTACGAGGTGGTGCAGGAGAAGGGTCTCTGGAAGGTG
>JBGOTH010000157.1:0-6629 GCA_041476345.1 Methylomirabilia bacterium | reverse complement strand
TCGCGTTCGACCGGGAGCTGACCATCCGCAAGGCGATCGACCGGGCCCTTCGCCGGCACAACGTAAAGGTCGACATCCGCATGCAGTTCGACAACATCGAGACGATCAAGCAGGCCATCATGATCGGCGCGGGCGTGAGCATCCTCCCACGTCACACGGTGCAGATGGAGGCGGACGTTCGCACGCTCGCCGTCGTACCGCTGGGGATTTCCGATCTGGTGCGACCTGTCGGCATCATCCATCGTCGCCAGAAGCCGCTCACGCCGACGGCAAATCGCTTCGTGCAGTTCCTTCTCAAGACCGCGAGCGACGCGCCGGCGGTCTAACCGCGTAACAATCCTTGCCGTTTGTGCTCAGCTTGGTTACAGTACATCTGATCTGTCTCGTGGCGACACGAAGAGCGTAGAGGTAGACGGGCTCAGTCAGATTCCCAACGCGGATGCGGTCCGTGGAAGGGTGTGCGCAAAGGAGAGTCGATGAGCGAGGCGGTGGCCCCCGTCCAGGGCGTGGCCAAAGAGGTCAAGGAGCTCGAGCGCGCGGTGATCCGCTTCGCCGGAGATTCCGGCGACGGGATGCAGCTCACCGGCGAGCAGTTCACGACCGAGTCGGCGGTCGCGGGTAACGACATCGCCACGCTGCCGAACTTTCCGGCCGAGATCCGCGCGCCGGCCGGCACGCTCTTCGGCGTTTCGAGCTTCCAACTCCAGTTCGGCAGCCAGCGCGTCTACACGCCGGGCGATCGTCTCGACTGCCTCGTCGCGATGAACCCTGCCGCGCTCAAGGTGCACCTGCGCGACCTGAAGCCGGGCGGGCTCCTCATCGTCAATACGTCCGCGTACGACAAGCGGAACCTCGACAAGGCGGGCTATCCCGAGAATCCGCTCGACGACGCGGCCCTGGGCGAGCGCTACCGGCTGCACAAGGTCGACATGAGCGGTCTGACCCACGAGGCCATCAAGGACCTGCCGCTCAACACCAAGGAGAAGGACCGCACGAAGAACTTTTTCGCGCTCGGTCTCGTCTCCTGGATCTACACGCGGCCGCTGGAGCCGACGCTCGACTGGATCGGTAAGAAGTTCTCGAAGGCTCCGGACATCGCGGAAGCCAACGTCCGTGTGTTGAAGGCGGGCCATGCGTTCGGCGAGACCGCGGAGATTTTCGGGGAACACTACTCGGTCGAGGCGGCCGACATGCCGCCCGGGCTCTATCGCGCGATGACGGGGAACCGCGCGCTCGCGTGGGGCTTGCTCGCCGCCGCGCAGCGCTCGACGCTGCCCATCGTCTACGGTGCGTACCCGATCACGCCGGCCAGCTCCATCCTCGAAGAGCTCGCGATGCACAAGGGTTTCCGCATCCGCACCATCCAGGCCGAGGACGAGATCGCGGCGGTGACGTCCGTGATCGGCGCGGCATTCGGCGGCGCCATCGGGGTCACGGGATCGAGCGGGCCCGGCATCGCCCTGAAGAGCGAGGGCATCGGTCTCGCGGTCACCGCGGAGCTGCCGATCGTCATCTTCGACATCCAGCGCGGGGGACCGTCCACGGGCTTGCCGACGAAGACGGAGCAGGCGGACCTGATGCAGGCCCTCTACGGCCGCAACAGCGAGTCACCGGTCGTCGTGATCGCGCCCGCCACGCCCGGCGACTGCTTCTTCATCGCGTACGAAGCGGTACGTATCGCCGTCAAGTACATGGTGCCGGTCTTCGTGCTCAGCGACGGATTCCTTGCCAACGGCTCCGAGCCGTGGCTGATCCCGGACGTGAACACGCTGCCGCCCATCGACGTGCAGTTCCGGACGGAGGCGGAAGGCTTCTTTCCGTATCTCCGCGATCCGGCGACGCTCGCGCGTCCGTGGGTGAGGCCGGGCACACCCGGTCTCGAGCACCGCATCGGGGGACTCGAGAAGCAGGACGTCACCGGCAACATCTCCTACGATGCCGAGAACCACGACCACATGGTCAGGCAGCGGGCGGAGAAAGTGCGGCGCGTGGCGCAGGAGATTCCGCCGACGTCGATCAACGGACCCGCCACGGGGGATCTGCTCGTCGTGGGGTGGGGCGGTACCTACGGTTCGATCACCGCTGCCGTCGAGCGCGCGCAAGCGGAAGGGCAGTCGGTCGCGCAGATCCATCTTCGCCACCTGAATCCGCTTCCTCCGGATCTGGGTCATATCCTGCGTGAGTACCGGAAGATCCTGGTGCCGGAGATCAACAGCGGGCAGCTGGTGCGCGTGCTGCGCGCGGAGTATCTCGTCGACGCCGTCGGCTTCAATCGTGTGCGCGGCCTCCCGCTGGCGAGCGAGGAGATCTCCGAGGCCATCAACCAATTGCTGGGGAGCACGTAGATGACGCCGACCGGCCCCAACGCCGCCGAAGCGCCTCGCAAGCTGACGAAGAAGGACTTCGAGTCCGACCAGGACGTCCGTTGGTGTCCGGGATGCGGCGACTACGCGATCCTGAGCGCCGTCCAGAAGACGATGCCCGATCTCGGCATTCCACGGGAGAACATCGTCTTCATCTCCGGGATCGGCTGCTCGAGCCGGTTCCCGTACTACATGAACACGTACGGGTTCCACACGATCCACGGCCGCGCCCCCGCCATCGCCACCGGCCTCAAGGTGGCGCGCCCCGACCTGAAGGTCTTCGTGGTGACGGGCGACGGCGACGGGCTGTCGATCGGCGGCAACCACATGCTGCACGTGTTGCGGCGGAACGTGGATCTGACGATCCTCCTGTTCAACAACCGGATCTACGGGCTGACGAAAGGTCAGTACTCGCCGACCAGCGAGCTGGGGAAGGTGACCAAGTCGACGCCGATGGGCTCGGCCGATCGCCCGGTCAACCCGCTCGCGTTCGCGCTCGGCTGCGGCGCCACGTTCGTCGGGCGCACGATCGACCGTGACATTCGCCACATGGAAGAGATGCTCAAGCGCGCTGCCGCGCACAAGGGCACGGGCTTCCTCGAGATCCTCCAGAACTGCAACGTCTACAACGACCTCGCGTGGAAGGTGATGTACGACAAGGAGTCGAAAGTCATGCACGAGCTCCGGCTCCAGCACGGCAAGCCGCTCCTGTTCGGGCCGCCGGACGACCGCAGGGCGGTCATCATGAAGGGATTCACGCCGACGGTCGTGAAGGCCAGCGAGGTGCCGGAGAGTGCCCTGTGGGTGCACGACGAGAAGAGCCTCAACGCGGCCAAGCTGATCGCCGACCTTTTCTTCCCGGACTATCCGGTACCGGTCGGGACGCTGCTGGACATCGAGGCGCCGATCTACGAGGACATGATCATCGAGCAGGAGCGTCGCGCCCTATCCGAGCGCGGCCCTGGCGACATCCAGAAGTTGCTGACGTCCGGAGACACGTGGAAGATCGAATAGCCCCGACGGACGTCCTGTCGTAGTCAGAGGGGGCCTCGCCGGCCCCCTCTTCTTTTTAGAGTACGCTAGGGGCGCATGCCGCTTTCTTCGAAGTTCGTGGACGAATTGCGCGCGATCGTCGGCAGTGACGGCCTCGTCACCTCCGTCGAGGGGCGCCTCGTCTACGAGTGCGACATGCACACCTTCTACAAGGGCGCGCCGGACGTGGTGGCCCTTCCCGGGACGGCCGCGCAGGTGCAGTCGATCGTCAAACTGTGCCGCCGAGACGCTATTCCGGTCGTGCCGCGCGGTTCCGGCACCGGGCTCATCGGCGGCGCGATGGCGGCACGCGGCGGCGTGATGGTCGGTCTGAACCGGATGGACGCGATCGTCGAGATCGACATCGCCAATCGCTGCGCGACGGTCCAGCCCGGCCTCATCAATCTCTGGCTCACCAACGCCGTGCGCGAGCGCGGTTGGTTCTTTGCGCCCGATCCCTCGAGCCAGATGGTTTCGTCGATCGGCGGCAACGTCGCGACGAACGCGGGCGGGCCGCACTGTCTCAAGTACGGGATCACCACCAACCACGTGCTCGGCCTCGAGCTGGTGACGGGGACCGGCGACCTCGTGCGCCTCGGCGGCGCCGTCTCGGATCGGCCCGGTTACGATCTTGTCGGCACGGCGGTCGGCAACGAAGGCACGTTCGGTCTCGTGACCGCGGTGACGGTGCGCCTGCTCCACGCGCCGGAAGCGGTGAAGACCGCGCTCGCGTCGTTCTCGTCGATGGAGACGGCCGCGGAGGCGGTGTCGGCGATCATCGCCGCCGGCATGCTGCCGGCCGCCCTCGAGATGCTCGACGAGGTGATGATCGGCGCGATCAACGAGGGCAGCGGCGCCGGGTATCCCGACAAGGCGGCGGCGGTGCTCCTCATCGAGCTGGACGGTCCGGCGGCGGAGGTCGAGGTGGAGGCGGAGCGCGCCGCCGCGATCTGCCGCGAGCGGGGTGCCCTGGAGGTACGGGTGGCCCGCGACGACGCCGAGCGCACGCTCCTCTGGAAGGGACGCAAGGAAGCCGCGGGCGCGGTGGGGCGGCTCGCGCCGACATATCTTCTCCAGGACGCGGTCGTGCCGCGCTCGAAGCTGCCGTTGATGATGCGTCAGATGGGTGAGATCGCGCTCCGTCACGGCATCCTCCTCGCCAACGTGTTTCACGCGGGCGACGGGAACCTGCACCCGCTCATCTGCTACGACGACCGTGATCCGGACCAGCTCGCGCGGGCGAAGCGTGCCAACGAAGAATTGCTCGTCGCGGCCATCGCGCTCGGCGGCAGCGTCACGGGCGAGCACGGCGTGGGGTTCGACAAGGCGAAGAACCTGCCGCTCCAGTACGCCCCGTCCGATCTCAACTTCATGTACCGCTTGCGAGGAGTCTTCGATCCTGACCGGCTCATGAACCCGGACAAGCTGCTGCCCTCGCATCCGGCGTGCGGGGAAAGCTTCCGGCCCGAGCGGCCCGCGCTGCCTGCGGGCACCTGGGTCTGAGCGTGGCCGTTTCCACGCGCGCGCTCGTCGACGGCTTCCGAACGATCGTCGGCGCCTCGCACGCGCGCGCGGTCGACGGCGTCGAGCCGCAGATCGTCGTGACACCTGGATCCACGGGCGAGACGGCGACGGCCGTCGCGCTCGCGGCGGCCGAGAAGCTCGCGATCGTGCCGCGCGGGAGCGGCAGCACGCTCGATCAAGGGTTTCCGCCCGCGCGCGTGGACGTCGTCATCGACCTCTCGCGCCTCGACCGGATCGTCGAGTACAACCCGGACGATCTCACGGTGACCGTGGAGGCCGGCGTGACGGTGTCGTCCCTGGCCGCGACGCTGGACCGATCCGCGCAGTTCTTGCCGATCGACCCGCCGCTCGCCGCCACGCGCACGCTCGGTGGTCTCGTGGCCACGAATGCGAGCGGCCCGCTGCGCGCGCGCTACGGCACCCTGCGCGATCTCCTGCTCGGCGTGCGCTTCGTCCAGGCGGATGGTGTCTCGACGTGGGGCGGATCGAAGGTCGTGAAGTCGGTGACGGGGTACGACGTGCCGAAGCTCATGGTCGGCTCGCTCGGTACGCTCGGGGTGCTGACCGAGCTGACGCTCCGTCTCCACGCGCGGCCCGAAGCCGAGCGTACAGTGCTGATCGTGACGGCCGACGCCGCGGCAGCTCAACAGCTCGTCGCGTGTCTGCTTGACTCGTCGCTCCAGCCGAATCGCCTGGAAGTGCTGGATGCCGCCGCGCTGGCCGCCGTCGGTGGCGCCGCAACGGGCGTCGGCATCGCGGTGTCGTTCGGCAGCGTCGAGGCGGCGGTCGTCGCGCAGGAGGCCGAGGTGATCGGTCTCGCCCGGACGCGTGGTGCCGCGTCCGTGACGAGCGTCGCGCGCGCGTTCTGGGCGGCGTACGAGCGCCTGTGGCGGCGGGACGACGGCGCGACGCTGCTCACGGTCGGAGCGCTGCCCGCGCGACTTGCGGATACGCTGGATGCGGTCGCCCGCGCCGGAGCGTCCCTTCGTGATTCCGGATTCACGACGGCCGGCTGCGCCGTGGTGGGCAGCTTCCGCGTGCGCGTCGGACGCGCGCCGGCGCCGACGGTCGCCGGTTTCATCGAGCGCCTTCGCGCAGCGGTTGGTGCGTGGGGAGGCAGCGTGATGGTACAGGGGGCTCCGCGCGAGGTCCGCGCGGCCGTCGATCCGTGGGGACCCGTGCCGCCGGATACGCTCGCGATCATGCGGTCCATCAAGGCCACCTTCGATCCCGACCGCCGGCTCAATCCCGGGCGCTTCGTCGCCGGTCTATGAAGGTCAGCGCGTTCAACGGGCCGGACGCGCCTGATCTCGACGACATCCGCAAGTGCGTGCACTGCGGGATTTGCCTGCCGCAGTGCCCGACGTACCGCGTGCTCGGGGAAGAGATGGATTCGCCACGCGGCCGGCTCTATCTCATGCGCGCCGCCGCCGAAGGTCGCATCCAGCTCAGCGACTCTCTCACGCGTCACTTCGACCTCTGTCTCGGCTGTCGCGCGTGCGAGACCGCGTGTCCGTCCGGGGTGCCGTTCGGCGAATTGCTCGAGGCGACGCGCGCGCAGATCCACCGGCAGGGGCGGTCGACGCAACGCGGCGCGCTGGCCTCGTTCATCTACGGCGTATTGCCGAGCCCGGCGCGACTGGGTGCGCTGCTGGCGCCGCTCCGCGCGTATCAGCGGAGCGGGCTCCAGCGCCTGGTGCGTGGCTCCGG
>JBGOTH010000156.1:0-6630 GCA_041476345.1 Methylomirabilia bacterium | reverse complement strand
GTGATGCCGGGGGACAACGTGACGCTGGCGGTGGAGCTGATCGTGCCGATTGCGATGGAGAAGGAGCTGCGGTTTGCGATTCGCGAGGGCGGGCGCACGGTGGGCGCCGGCGTCGTGACCGAGATCGAAGACTAGGCCATGCGCGAAATCATCGCCCTTGCGTGCGGCACCTGTCAGCGTCGGAACTACACGACGACGAAGAACAAGCGTGAGCACCCGGACCGGATGGAGCTCAAAAAGTACTGCAAGTGGTGTCGCAAGCACCAGCCGCACAAGGAAACGAAGTAGTCGGATGCAGGGGTGTAGCTCTAACGGCTAGAGCACCGGACTCCAAATCCGGGGGATGGGGGTTCGAATCCCTCCACCCCTGCCATTAACGAGCGAGAACAATTGACGGCTATGGGCCGTCGAGGCTCAACAGAGGTCGAAGGAGAGCGAGCGCGATGGGAGTGGTGGCGCGCATCCAGGAATTCGTGCGGGAGGTGCTTGCGGAGTTCCGCAAGGTCACCTGGCCCAGCCGCGCCGACCTCATCAACTCGACCGCCGTCGTCATCGTCGTGACGGTGGTCTTGGCGTTCTTCCTCGGCGGCGTCGACATCGTGCTCGCGCGCGTGGTGGAAAGGATCCTGCGATGAGTGGCGAAGCGACGGCGACGACCGGAAAGCAGTGGTTCGTCGTCCACACGTACTCCGGCTTCGAGAACAAGGTGGCGGAGGCGATCCAATCGCGCTCCAAGATCTTCGGGATGGGCGAGAAGATCAGCCAGGTTCTCGTCCCCACCGAGAAGGTGGTGGAGGTCCGCAACAAGCAGAAGCGTGAGACCGAGCAGAAGTTTTTCCCCGGCTACGTCCTGGTGGAGATGGAGCTGACCGACGAGACCTGGCACCTCGTGCGCTCGACGCCGAAGGTGACGGGCTTCGTGGGTTCGGGCCAGAAGCCGGTGGCGCTCTCGCAGGATCAGGTCGACGACATCCAGCGCCAGATGGCCTCGGGCGCCGAGAAGCCGAAGCCCAAGTCGGTGTTCCAGCACGGCGACAAGGTGCGCGTCATCGACGGGCCTTTCGTGAACTTCCAGGGCGTCGTCGAGGACACCAATCCTGAGCGTGGGCGGATGAAGGTCGTCGTGCCGGTCTTCGGACGGCCGACGCCCGTCGAGCTCGAGTACTACCAGGTGGAGCGGCTCTAGCAGGGCCGCTCTGACAGAAAGGTCTCGGCGTGGCGAAGAAGGTCCAGGCGATGGTGAAGCTGCAGATTCCGGCCGGCAAGGCGAACCCTTCGCCGCCGGTGGGTCCGGCGCTCGGTCAGCACGGCGTCAACATCATGGAGTTCTGCAAGGGCTTCAACGCCCAGACGGGCGCGCAGGAGGGGCTCATCCTCCCCGTGGTGGTGACGATCTACCAGGATCGCTCCTTCACCTTCATCGTGAAGACGCCGCCGGCGGCCGTGCTGCTCAAGCGCGCGGCCGGCATCGCGAAGGCCTCCGCGATCCCGCACAAGGACAAGATCGGCAAGGTGACCGCCCAGCAGGTGCGCGAGATCGCGCAGACCAAGCTGGTCGACCTCAACACGGACTCGATCGACTCCGCGATGCGGATCATCGAGGGGACCGCCCGCAGCATGGGCATCGAGGTGGTGTAGAGATGACCACGACCGTCGGTAAGCGATACGACAACGCCGCCGCCAAGCGCGAGCCCGAAAAGCAGTACGTCCTCGAGGACGCCGTCAACATCATCAAGGAGATGCCGGCCGCGAAATTCGACGAGTCCGTCGACATCTCGTTCCGCCTCGGCGTCGATCCGAAGCACGCGGACCAGATGGTCCGCGGCGCGGTGGTGCTGCCGCACGGCATCGGCAAGGTCGTCCGCGTGGCGGTGTTCGCCAAGGGCGAGAAGGAGCGCGAGGCGCGCGAAGCGGGCGCGGACACCGTGGGCGCCGAGGATCTCGTCGAGAGAGTCCAGGGGGGGTGGACGGAGTTCGACACCGCCATCGCCACGCCGGATCTCATGGGCCAGGTCGGCCGCCTCGGCAAGGTGCTCGGGCCGCGCGGCTTGATGCCGAATCCGAAGCTCGGTACCGTCACGTTCGACGTCAGCAAAGCCGTTCGCGAGGCAAAGGCGGGAAAGGTCGAGTTCCGCGTCGACAAGGCGGGCAACATTCACACGCCCGTCGGCAAGAAGTCGTTCTCGGCGGAGAGTATCGCGGCGAACGCCATGGCGGTCATCGAAGCGATCGTCCGCGCCAAGCCGTCCGCCGCCAAGGGCACGTACCTGCGCTCGGTGACGATGTCGACCACGATGGGGCCCGGTGTGCCAGTTGACGCGGTGGCGCTGGCCAACCTGTTCAAGAAGGCTGTGTAAGGAGCCGCCCGTGCCCACGCAAGAGAAAGTCGAAACGATCGAGGAATTCAAGCGCCGTCTGGACGGGGCGAGGACTGTGGTCGTCACCGAGTACCGCGGCCTCACGGTCTTCCAGCTCAGCGATCTGCGCAAGCAGCTCCGCGGAGTATCGGCCCAGTACAAGATCGTGAAGAACCGCCTCGCCAAGCTGGCGATGACGGGCTCCGATCTGGCGAAGCTCGGCCCGCATCTGAAGGGCCCCACGGGGATGGTGATCTCGAAAGAGGATCCCGTCGCCGTGGCCAGGACCCTGCACAACTTCGCGAAGACGAATCAGGCGCTGGCGATCAAGGCGGGCTTCGTCGAGGGGCAGGTGCTGCCTCCCGCCGACCTGAAGGCGCTCTCAGAGCTTCCCTCGAAGGACGCGATCCGTTCGCGGATCATCGGCGCGATCGAGGGACCGCTCGCGCAGCTCGTGGGCCTGCTGCAGGCGACGCAGCGTGACATCGCCTACGTGCTCAGCGAGCGTGGCAAGAACGCGCCCGCGGACACGGCAGCGCCCGATGCCGCGACGCCCGCGCCGACGGCAACGGAAACAGCGACGACGTCCTAACCAGAGTCACATCACCGGAACGGGTGTGGCGAAAGCCCGGGGCTCGTTCCGTACAGGAGACAAGAGCAATGGCCATGACCGTTGAACAGATCGCCCAGGAGCTGGACGGCCTCACCCTGCTGCAGGCGGCGCAGCTTTCGAAGATGTTGCAGGAGAAGTGGGGAGTGTCCGCGGCCGCTCCGGTGGCGGTGGCTGCCGTGCCGGGCGCCGCCGGTGCCGGCGCGGGTGGTGGAGCGGCGACGGAGGAGAAGACGGAGTTCGACGTGATGCTGATGGCGGCCGGCGAGAAGAAGATCCAGGTCATCAAGGTCGTCCGGGAGCTGACGAGCCTCGGGCTCAAGGAGGCGAAGGATCTCGTCGACGGCGCGCCGAAGGCCGTGAAGGAGAAAGTGACCAAGGCCGAGGCCGAGGACATGAAGAAGAGGCTCGAGGAGCAGGGCGCGCAGGTCCAGGTGAAATAACACGACTCGCATGACCCGAACGGAAGCGAGAGAGGCGTGTCGTGGCCCCCTCCGAATGGAGGGAAAGGGGAACCCGTCCGCGGGTCCCTCTTGTCCAGAGGAGACGATATAGATGGCAGGCGTGATCCAGTGCGGGCGTCGGAGCCGTAAGGACTTCGGCAAGATCCCGTCGATCGTCGAGATTCCGAATCTCATCGAGGTACAGAAGCGCTCGTACGAGATGTTCCTCCAGAAGGACGTCTCGGCCGACCGCCGCGAGGACGTCGGGCTGCAGGCGGTGTTCAAGTCGGTGTTCCCGATTGCCGACTACAACGACAACGCGCTGCTGGAGTTCGACTCGTATCACTTCGGCGATCCGAAATACACGGTCGAGGAGTGCCACGACCGCGGGATGACGTTCGCCATTCCGTTGAAGGTGACGCTCCGTCTCGTGATCTTCGACCACGACAAGGAAGCCAAGACCCGGACCATGCGCGAGCAGCGTGGCCAGGAAGTCTACCTGGGCGAGCTCCCGCTGATGACCGAGAAGGGCACCTTCATCATCAACGGCACCGAGCGCGTGGTGGTGAGCCAGCTCCAGCGTTCCGCCGGCGTCTTCTTCGACGACGACAAAGGTAAGACGCTCGCCTCCGGCAAGATGCTCTTCTCGGCGCGCGTGATTCCGTACCGCGGCTCCTGGGTGGAGTTCGACTTCGACGCCAACGACATCCTGCACGTGCGGGTCGATCGCCGGCGCAAGATGCTCGCCACCGCCTACCTGCGGGCCTTCTGGTTTCTCGAGAGGGGCAACATCCTGTCCGACGAGGAGATCCTCGGCCACTTCTACGCGCTGGAAGAGGTGCAGGGCTTCGAGGAAGGGAGCGCGTGGGTGAAGCTCAACCCGGCGGCGCACGTGGGCGCGAAGGTCGCGGAGGACGTCAAGCTCCCGCGGCACCGCGAGCCGCTCGTGACGGCGGGCAAGGTGCTGACCGCCAAGCTCGTCGAGCAGCTGGTCGAGGCGAACGTCGAGAAGCTCGCCGTCCGCGCGGAGTCGCTCGTAGGGCGCAGGACCGGCTCGCGCATCATCGACACCGAGAGCGGTGAAGTCCTCGTCGGCACCAACAGCGAGATCACGTCGACCGTGCTCGCGCAGATCATGGGCAAGCACGTGGCGCCCTTCAAGCTGCTCGTGATCGACAAGGACCGGGCGGACGCGTCGGTCTACGAGACGCTCGCCCGCGACCACTTCAAGAATCCCGACGAAGCGCTGGTCGAAATCTACCGCCGCTTGCGCCCGGGCGATCCGCCGACGGTGGATTCGGCGCGCACGCTCTTCCGCGGCATGTTCATGGATCCGCGTCGCTACGACCTCGCGCGTGTCGGCCGCTTCATGATCAACGAGAAGCTCCGCATCGACGCGCCGGCCAACGCCAAGACGATCCGGTCCGAGGACATCGTGTCCGTGATCCGGCATCTCCTGATGGTGAAGCTCGGCACGCGTCAGACGGACGACATCGACCACCTCGGCAACCGCCGCGTGCGCTCGGTCGGTGAGCTGCTCGAGAACCAGTTCCGCGTCGGTCTCACGCGCATGGAGCGGGCGGTGAAGGAGCGGATGTCGATCTCCGACACCGCCAACCTCATGCCGCACGACCTGATCAACGCCAAGCCCGTCTCGGCGGTGGTGAAGGAGTTCTTCGGATCCTCGCAGCTGTCGCAGTTCATGGACCAGACGAATCCGCTCGCGGAGCTGACGCACAAGCGCCGCCTGTCGGCGCTCGGTCCGCGCGGCTTGAGCCGCGAGCGCGCGGGGTTCGAAGTGCGCGACGTGCACCCGACCCACTACGGACGCATCTGTCCGATCGAGACGCCGGAAGGTCCGAACATCGGCCTGATCTCCTCGTTGTCGACGTATGCCCGCACCAACGAGTTCGGCTTCATCGAGACGCCGTACCGCAAGATCGTCAGCGGCCGTGTCACCGACGACATCGAGTTCCTGACGGCGCTGAAGGAAGAGCAGTTCGTCATCGCTCAGGCCAATGCCGAGCTCGACCGGACCGGGAAGTTCGTGCAGGACCGCGTCTCGGCGCGTAAGGCGGGCGAGTTCCGGATGGTGCCGCCCGACGAGTTGCACTACATGGACGTCTCGCCGAAGCAGCTGGTCTCGGTGGCGGCATCGCTCATCCCGTTCCTCGAGAACGACGACGCCAACCGCGCCCTCATGGGCTCGAACATGCAGCGCCAGGCCGTGCCGTTGCTGCAGCCGGAGGCGCCGCTCGTGGGGACCGGCATGGAGCACGTGGTGGCGCGTGACTCCGGCGCCGTCCTGGTCGCCAAGCGGTCGGGCGTGGTGGAGTACGTGTCCGCCGACCGGATCGTCATCCGGGCGGAGAGCCGGTCGAAGAAGACGGATCCCGTCCAGGATCTGCCCCTCGACATCTTCAATCTGACCAAGTACCGCCGCTCCAACCAGAACACCTGCATCAACCAGAAGCCCATCGTGCGCAAGGGACAGAAGGTGGTCCAGGGCGATGTGGTCGCGGACGGACCCGGCACCGACCAGGGCGAGCTCGCCCTCGGCCGCAACGTGCTCGTCGCCTTCATGCCGTGGGGCGGGTACAACTTCGAGGATGCCATTCTCGTGTCGGAGCGTCTCGTCAAGAAAGACCGGTTCACCTCGATCCACATCGAGGAGTTCGAGATCCAGGCGCGCGACACGAAGCTGGGGAAGGAAGAAGTCACCCGCGACATCCCGAACGTGTCCGAAGAAGCGCTCAAGGACCTCGACGATTCGGGGATCGTGCGGATCGGCGCCAAGGTGAAGCCAGGCGACATTCTGGTCGGCAAGATCACCCCGAAGGGCGAGACGCAGCTCACGCCGGAAGAGAAGCTCCTGCGCGCGATCTTCGGCGAGAAGGCCGGGGACGTGCGCGACACGTCGCTCACCGTCCCGCCCGGCATCGAGGGCACGGTCGTCGACGTCAAGGTGTTTTCGCGGCGCGGGATCGACAAGGACGAGCGCGCCAAGTCCATCGAGGAAGAGGAGATCGCGCGCCTGGAGAAGGACTACCAGGACGAGATCGCGATGGTCGAGATGGAGCGCGACCAGAAGCTCAAGAATCTTCTCGTGGGGAAGACCGCGGTCGCGGACGTCCTCGACCCGACGGACAAGAACAACCGGCTCACCAAGAAAGGCGACCGGGTCGATCGCCCGGACCTCGATAACCTGTCGTGGAACGAG